>JBJOQV010000442.1:0-5276 GCA_046049785.1 Pseudomonadota bacterium | reverse complement strand
TGGTGCGCAAAGCCGGCAAATTGCCCCGCGGACTTAGAAGCTGCAGTTTTTCCGTACCAACAATACCCGCAATCCGGCCTGCAAGTTCGAGCAGCCACAAGTCACCAAAGCCCGCATTGGCATTGCCTAAGTGATAACGCCAGCGGAGATACGCCGCATCGTCCCAGACGATTTGGTCGCCAATGTAGGCGTGGCGAAAGGCCAAAATAGCATCAAGGTCGTTGCCTGTTGCCGTACGCAAACCTGCCTGCAAATGCGCAGGAGAGATGGCCAAAGCACGCGCAACAAGTTTTGTTGTGCTGGCGAAGGCCGGGGTGGTTGGCATGCGGTGGTCTCAGACCACGCTCAATCAGCCAGCGCGCCGTGGCTGCGCAGGAAATCCAGCACATCGCCGATCTTGACCATTTTCCGTGAAACGTCGGCTGGCAGCTCAATGCCAAGTCGCTCATCCATCTCTGCAATGACCATCAAGGCACCCATCGAGTCCCAGCCGGGAATACTTTCGCGCAGGCGTTCGGGCGTTAGCGAGTCAGCAGGCTCTGCAAAAGCCTCGGCAAGCATTTCAATGGTCTCATGCGTTGAAATTTTGGTGGTATTCATGATGTTCTCTCTCCGGCTTAATGCGGTGCGTGGCGTGTGTCGTACTCGCTGTGGATCAGCAATGCATTCGGTTCAATCTGTGTGACGGCACTGGCCCATGACAGTCCAACGCCATACCCAAGCAGCATCGCCCGTACCGCGGCGCTTCGGTCGGCAGCCATGCTTTGTGTGAGCACAAGCGGCACGGAGGGGCCGCCACTGTTGCCGAAATCCTCAAGCACAATCGGGACGCTCGATTCAGGCAGACCGCATTTCTTGGCGATATGCTTCATGATGAAGCGATTGGATTGGTGGAAGAAGTATTGGTCGATATCTGCCACCGTCCAACCGCCAAACTGCAACGTATCCTTGATGAGTTCCGGCACACGCTTGACCGTAAAGTTGAATATTGCTGCACCATCCATCGACAAAAACTGGTCACGCGGATTTTCCGGCGATCGGTTACGAAATCCGCCGCCGCGAATGATCAAGTCTTGAAAACCCATGCCATCGGTAAATAGGCCAAATACTGAGTCCTGCGCCTGCGCATCCATCTCAAGCGCGGTAGCTGAGCCTGCGTCACTGAACAATAGGGTGGTCGCATGGTCTTCAGGGGATGTAAATTTGGAAGGCGTCTCGCCGTGCAGGAGCAAAATGCGCTGCTGGCCGCCAGCGCGCAACATGCTGGCCGCCAGATACAGGCCATAGGGATAACCTGAGCACCCTAGACCCACATCAAATGCCGCGCAGCTGGGCGGCAGCCCAAGCAATTTATGCAGCACGCAACTCGTGGATGGCAACCAGTAATCGGGTGATTGCGTCACAAAAATTAAACCGGTGATGCTCTCTGGCGACCAGTTAAGCCGTGCGAGTAGATCTTTGGCGGCGACAAAGCACAGATCTGCGGCCGTGACACCGGCATCCACCACATGGCGCCGCTTCACCCCTGCCATCGCCACCACTTTGCGGACTTCTACTTCGCCGTACTGTGCACCGCAGGCAAGGTTATCCACTACGAGCGGTGGCACACAGGTGGCAATGCCGGCAACGCGAAAACCACCGATTCGGCTAAAACTCAAGTGCGCTCCCCTATTGATTATTGATGGCGGCCGCGCGTGCGCGCGCGATGATCACGCGAATCTCACCGCTTGCGTCCGGCACCGATGTGGTCTGCGAAAAAGCAGCAAGACTATCCAGTCGCCGTAACACCGCCGGCCCCTGGCCGTGCCCTACTTCAAACGCGAGCGCACCATCGGGTGCAAGATAACTTCCTGCTTCCCGGATCAAACGCTGCAGAATTCTGATTCCAAGAGGCCCACCGTTAAAAGCAAGCTCGGGTTCGTGAGCGGCAATTTCGCTTGGCATGCTGGCGAGTTTCGGGCTGGAAATGTAGGGTGGGTTGCACGTGATCAGGTCGAACTGGCTCCTGAACTGCGCCAGCGGAAACGGCGCCAGAAGATCGCCAATGCGCCAATCCACGCGGCCCTCAAGCCCGAGATGTTTGGCATTGCATTGTGCAAAGGAAATTGCATCGGCTGAAAGATCTGAAGCGAATATTTCTGCGTCGCCGTTGTGCTTGGCAATTGCCAGCGCCACATTGCCGCTGCCGGTGCATAGATCCAGGACCTTCAGAGGCCGGCTGGTTGGCATGGTATCGAGCACACGCAGCGCCGCGTAACCCAGTAGTTCTGTCTCGACACGTGGAATCAAGGCTTGCGGACCGGCCAGCATATCAATGCCCATAAACCGCTGCCGGCCGGTGAGGTGCGCGAGCGGAGTTCCGTTCTTACGCCGTTCGATCAGCGATTGCAGCCTTGCGTGTGCATTAAAGTCAAGCTGCGGCAGCTGTGCCTGCGCCGCAGCTTCCAGCGATTTTGCCTCCCCCGCAGCCAAATGCCAGAGCGCGCGCAAAGTGGCCTCTGCCGTTTCTGCAGGCTTGTCGGCCAAGCTCGCAAAGTCGCTCGACAAGGCTGTCAGATATGCATCGAAGCTCGGGTGTGTTTGCGCGCTCATGCTGTTTATTGAGTCGGGGGCAGCACCGGCTCGGGCAGCTGCGGCTGCGCGTGCAAGTACGCAGTCGTTCGGCGCTTGGCTTCAATGTCGGCATAAATAAAACGCGCCTGGCTTTCGTCAACACCAATGGCGCCTGCGAGTTCGCGAACAGGAACCTTGTGGTTGTAGGCCCATAGCGCAAGGTCCATCTTGTCATAAGGCAACGCAAAATAGAACTCGTCTTGGCCCTGGTGCAAACTATATGTATCGGTTGTCGGGGCCGCAGAGCAGACTTCTTCGGGCAGGCCGAGGTAGCGCGCGAGCGCATATACCTGGGTTTTATACAAGTGCGCGATTGGCTTGAGATCGGCGGCGCCATCGCCGTTTTTCACGAAGAAACCCTGGTCGTATTCAAGCCGGTTTGGCGTACCGATCACCGCATAGTTCAACCGGTCTGCATGAAAATACTCGACCGTCTTGCGGATACGCTGCTTGAAGTTGGTTGCAGCAACGATTTGAAGATATTCGCGAATCGGCAGCCGCTTGGTGTGCATTTGCCCATTTGGCGATTGCACGACAAGATTGAAATAATTCAGCCGACCTTGTGCGCCGCCGGCGATGGTGATCTTGTTCTTCCAGGCATCGGTGTAGTCAGGAAAAACCACACGAATCGCCGCATCGCGCCAGCGGTAGCAGCCAATGGCCTCCAGCGTGCTGCCAATATGTTCGAGCTGGTAGCTGATGCCCAGCTGCTTTGCTACTTGCGCGCCGCGATCGGCGCTGGAAGAGGACGAATCGTGCTCCGGCATGAGCAAGCCAAACACTTTGTTGGCGCCCAGCGCGCGCACTGCAATTGCAGCGCATACTGAACTGTCGACTCCGCCCGACAGACCAAGCACCACGCCACGCCGGTGCTGCGTGGTGAGCACGTTCACCATCCAGTCGCTCAAGCGTGCAAGCTCGGCGGCGCAGTCAAGCGAAAGATTCTTTTGATCGAGCACGATAGCGGTCTAGCTGGCAAGCTTGCGCTGAACGTAGGCTTCGATATTGTTCAGACTGTCCAGGTTTTCTGGCACCATTTCTTCATCGTCGACCGGAAACTTCCAGGTGTCTTCAATGAACGTAACGAGCTCTAGAAAACCGGTCGAATCAACTACATGAGTATCCATGAAAGAGTCGGTGTCCTTGAGTGAATCCCCGCTGCGCCCCATGAGAAAGTTGTCAACGATATAAGCTCTGACTTGCCCCTTGATGTCTTGTGTATTCATTTGTTCCTCATTGATCGGCTCACATTTATCGCAGGCCGGTTTTCTTAATTTTTCCTGTGTCCGTCTTCGGCAAAGAGTCCATGATCACCACATGCTTGGGCACCATAAAACTCTCCAGCTTGCTTGCGCAGTAGCCGATGATGTCTTTCTCGCTGGCAGAAAAACCGGACTTCAACGACACGAATGCTTTGATTGATTCCCCCAGCACTGCATCAGGAGTGCCAACAACCGCAGCTTCCAGCACTGCTGGCATGCTGTACAGCACATTTTCTACCTCGCGTGGACTGACCTTTTCGCCCCGGCTTTTAATGATGTCATCTTTGCGTGCGACAAAATACAAATATCCTTCGTCGTCGGTTCGAAAAATATCCCCTGAAAACAGGATCATCTCTCCGGGAATTGGCCCGGGTTTGAGCCGCTCGCGGGTTTGCGCCGGTTTTTCCCAGTATCCACGCATCACATTGCTGCCGCGGATAACGAGCTCGCCAGTACTGCCGTTTGGCAGACGCTTGCCCGATTCATCCACCAGCCAGACCTCCTCGTTGGGCATGCCGCGCCCAACACTGGTGGGCCGGACATCAAGCTGGTCCGGCGGCAGGTAAGTGACGCGTTTACATTCCGTCAATCCGTACATCGAAAAGAGCTGCGCTTGCGGGAACAAGTCACGCAATTGACGGATATGCTCCTCTGACAGCGCAGCAGCAGTGTTGGTGATGGAGCGAAGAGAAGGCAGCGCATAGTCACGCAGAGTCTTCAGGTTCATCAGCATCGAAAACATGGTTGGTACGCCAGGAAACACCGTGACCGAATGCGCCTGCATGACGCCCAGCGCCTTGACCGGAAAAGTGAACGAACGCTCCAGCACCACGGTGGCCTCTTTTTTGAAGCCCATCAGGATCTGATACAAGCCGTAGTCAAAGGCAAGCGGCAACGCGCAAAAAATAACGTCGTCATGCTTCAGGCCAAGGTAGGTGCTGATCGAGCGCGCAGCAGATACCATATTCAAATGCGTCAGCATCACGCCTTTAGCATCGCCGGTGGAGCCGGAGGTGTAGATGATGCCGCCAAGGTCTTGATCGATCAGGCCTGGATCAGAAAGCGCTGCAGACGCATCCATCTGCGCGCAGTCAGGCAGCGGCAAGCAGCGCGGCGCTTCATTGAGCGCGGCTGCATCACCAGCGACAAGGCAGGTATGCACGGAGGTATTTTGCGCCAGCGCGCCGGTAAATTCGCTTTGCAGTGCGCTGTGCGTGATCAGCGCGCTGGCACGCGAATCATTCAGCAGATAAGCCAGTTTGTCCTGCTTGGTCAGCGGATTGACTGGCATGAAGACCGCGCCACATTTGAGCGCCGCATAGATGCTGATAACCGCCTCCACGCTGTTCTCAAGAAACGTGGCCACGCGGTCGCCCCGCGCCACTCCGCGTGATTGCAAGA
>JBJOQV010000441.1:0-2889 GCA_046049785.1 Pseudomonadota bacterium | reverse complement strand
AGCGCCTGTGGTGGCCGAACCTGCCGCGCCGGCGCAGCCGCCGCCAGAGCTGCCACCCGTTGAAAGCCTTACTGCCGAGTCTGACTTTACGCCCTTCATGCAGGCCGGCGTGTCTGCGCTGGTGCGTAACGCCGCGGTGAAAAAGCTGTTCACCGATCCGCACTTTAATGTGATGGACCGGCTGGATATTTACATCGACGATTATTCAATTCCCGATCCGCTTCCGCCGGGCATGCTGGAGCAGCTTGAGCATTGCAAAAGCACGCTGTTTCCGCAGCCGTGGCAGGATCAGGTGGAACCGGAAGCTGTTGCCAAGTTGGAAGATGTTGCGCCACAGGCCGATGTAGCTGCTGATGCCGCCGAGGAAGAACCCGCGCAACCGCAGGAAGAGCGCGCAGCCATTGCCGCGGACGCGCAGAAAAGCGGCACGCTGCAAGATGAAGCGCTTCCAGCTGAAGAGATTGAACAAGTTGAGCTAGACAAAAACGACGGTACGCAATATCCACGCGCCTTTCCAGCCAAAAATGCCTGAAAAGGCTCATGGATATTGCGTAGAGCACATTCGGAGATATTTTTTTGAGCTGTAAAGCGCACGTCTGCAACTGCAACAACACCATGCAGCTCAATGCTGCACTGATCGGGAAAGCCGTTGGCGCCGCCGCGCCGCTACATATCCACACCGCCATGTGCCGCGCCGATGTCACCGCCTTTGCCGCGGCGCTGGACGATGCTGGCGACAATGTCGTGGCCTGCACGCAAGAAGCTGCGCTGCTGTCAGAAGCCGCTGGCAGCCGCAATCTGGCCGCGCCAGTGCGTTTTGTAAACATCCGCGAAACCGGCGGTTGGGGCGAGAGCGGGGCGCAGGCGCAGCCCAAGATTGCCGCGCTGCTGGCCGCGGCCATGCTGCCCGAGCCTGAGCCGCTGCCCAGTGTGACTTACGCATCACAAGGCCGCACGCTCATCGTCGGCCCGGCGGCGCTAGCGTCGCCTGCTGCTGAACTGCTCTCCGCGCAGTTGCCCATCACCGTGCTGTTCACCGATTCCAAAGGCGCTGCGTTGCCGGCAGACCGCAACTATCCGCTTGCCAGCGGCAACCTGACCAAACTCACCGGCTGGCTGGGCGCGTTTGAAGCGCAGTGGTCGACCGGCAACCCGATCGATCTGGAACTGTGCACGCGCTGCAATGCCTGCATCGCGGCGTGTCCAGAAGACGCAATCGGCGCGGACTATCAAGTAGACCTGGCCAAATGCAAAAGCCACCGCGCTTGCGTGACCGCATGCGGGTCGATTGGCGCGATTGATTTTGCCCGCAAGGCAGCAGTGCGGTCCGATACGTTTGATGTTGTGCTCGACTTGCGTGCCGGCAATCACTTTGCTGACGTAACCGGCCGCACGGCCGCGCCGCAAGGCTATGTGCACTGCGCAAGCAGCGATTCATTACCCGCCGCGCTCGCAAAGGTGCTGAGCTGGGTGGGCGAGTTTGATAAGCCCAAGTTCTTTAATTACAAAGCCAGCATCTGCGCGCACTCGCGCAATGAAAAAGAAGGCTGCAACCGCTGCATTGACATTTGCTCGACCAAGGCAATTTCGGCCGACGGCGACCATGTCAAGGTTGAGCCGCACCTGTGCATGGGCTGCGGCGCGTGCGCCGCCACTTGCCCCAGCGGCGCCATGACCTACCAAGCGCCGCGCATGCCAGACGTGGGCAAGCGCATCAAGACACTGCTGGCCACCTACCGCAATGCCGGCGGCAAAGACGCGGTGTTGCTGCTGCACGGGTTGAAAGAACGCGGCCTCATCGAGGCCTGGGGCCGCGCGGCGGCGCGCAAGCAACTACGCGGCGTACCGGCCCATGTGGTGCCCTTTGAAGTGACCGATGTGGCCGCAGTGGGGCTGGATCTGGTGCTGGGCGCGCTGGCCTATGGTGCTGCTCGTGTGACGTTGCTGGCGGGCGATGAGGCGCCGCCGCAGTATGTGGAGCAGCTGCACGTGACCGCAGATTTGGCCAATGTGATTACGCAAGGCGTGGGGGTTGCGGCTGCGCGCGCGGGTGTGCTGCGCGGCGCGCTTGCCGACCTCGCTGCGCTGGACGCGGCTGTGCACGCGCTGCCCCCGGTAGCGCAGCTTGCGCAGGTGGCCACTTTTCACTTGAGCGAGAGCAAGCGCACGACGATTGAGTTTTGCATCGATCACATCGCCAAGCAGACGCAGATTGCCGTGCCGCCGGTGATTGCACTGCCAAAAGCCTCACCGTTTGGCGCGGTACAAGTCAACAAAGATGCCTGCACGCTCTGCATGGCATGCGTGGGCACCTGCCCGGCTTCTGCACTGGCAGACAACCAGGAAGCGCCGCAACTGCGCTTTATCGAGCGCAATTGCGTGCAGTGCGGCCTGTGCGAGAAGACCTGCCCAGAAAATGCCATTACGTTGGTGCCGCAGTTAAATCTTGCCCCGAGCGCCAAAGAAAAGGTGGTGCTGAATGAAAGCCAGCCGTTTCACTGTATCAAGTGCGGCAAACCGTTTGGCACGCAGCACATGATCACCGGCATGCTGACACGGCTGTCTGGCCACTCGATGTTTGCCGGCAATACGCAGCGCCTGAAAATGTGCGCCGACTGCCGCGTGGTGGACATGATGGAAAACAAAAAAGAAATCTCGATCTTTGACGTAAAACGATGAATCAGGCGATCTCTGTTACCCCGAATCGAAACGCGGAAGAGCTGGCACGCGCGGATTGGTATGCGCTGATTGGTGCGCTGCTGCTGCAGGCGCCATCGCAAGAGCTGCTGGGCCATATCTCTACCGCACAGCCGGGTGATGCGCAGGCACCGCTGGGCCAAGCGTGGAACAGTCTGCAGGCCGCCGCGGCCAAGGCCGATGCCAAAGCGG
>JBJOQV010000440.1:0-8734 GCA_046049785.1 Pseudomonadota bacterium | reverse complement strand
TATCTACCAAGGCCGTCGTGGGCAGCCTAAAGTGGCCAGACCGGCCGATCTTGAACAGCGGCGCGGAAGGCTGGGTGAGTGAACATATTGAGCATCCCACGCTCGGTTCATTTGCCGTGTTTGTCAGCCACATCGGCAATGGCCGCATTACGCCGTTTGAGGTTTGGATCAACGGCAGCGAGCAGCCGCGCGCGCTCGGTGCGCTCGCCAAGAGCCTGTCGGTAGACATGCGCAGCCAGGATCGCGCATGGCTGCGGCGCAAGATTGAATCGCTGATGAAGCTGCGCGGTGACGATTACTTTGACATGCCGATGCCGCCCAACGGCGAGCGCCGCCGCATGCCTAGCCTGGTGGCCGGTTTTGCGCAACTGCTCAAGTGGCGCGTGCAAGAACTGGGCGCCTAGGATGACGACGGGCAGCCCACGCCGCTGATCGATGCGCTGATGTTCAAGCGTGAGCCCAAGACCGGTACCGAAGGCACGCTGTCATGGACGGTGGACGTGCGCAACGAAGCCACTGGTGACGATTTCGTGCTCGGCCTCAAAGAACTCGATATGGGCGACGCGGGCGACGGCTGGCATCTGCGCCGGCCGTACTCGATGTGGCTGTCAGGTGATTATCCGCGCGTGCTGGATGGCGTGTGCAAGGTGCTGTCGATCGACATGCAGGTGATTGATCCGGCCTGGATCGGCCTGAAGCTGCGCAAGCTGCTGAACTTTGGCGAGCCCCTGGGCGACTTCATGGCGCGCGTGCCCGGCAGCGACAAGATGCAGACCTGGCCCAGCACCGTCGCGTATGTGGCCGCGCTGATCCTGCACCGCTACCGCATGCTCGGCATTCTGGATGAACATGGCGCGCCGCACAGTGCGATGGGCGTGGTTGATCTCTCTATGGTGCCGCAGCCGCAGGCACCTGTGCTGCGCGGCAAGGTATGCCCCGAGTGCGGCAACCCCGCGCTGATTCGCAAGGACGGCTGCGAGTTCTGCACCGCCTGCGGGCATATTGGCGCGTGCGGTTAATTGAAGGAAATGTGTGAGGCAATACGCAGTATTCACAAGGGTTGTCAGGCATAAATGGCTTGAAAGCCGCATGGGTATTGCGTAGATGCTTTTAATAACCCTTCTGGCAGCATCACCATGAGCCAAATGGCACGCGCAGGTTTGACCAAGCGCAAATGCAGTGCAGCGCCATCGCAGCATGATGCACCTAAGGTTGTGTATGGGTGACTAAATGGTTAAGCATGAGTTTGCGCCCCTGACGTTGCGGGGCAAACGGCTGCTGCCGGTGGTGCAAGGCGGCATGGGGGTGGGGGTGTCAGCGCATCGGCTGGCCGGGGCCGTGGCCAAGGCCAATGCGGTGGGCACGATTTCTGCGGTGGATCTGCGCCGCCATCATCCGGACTTGATGCCGGCGCGCGACCCCGCCATGCCGGCTGCGCAGGTCAAGCAGCAAGTGGACGCTGCAAATCTGATTGCGCTTGACCGCGAGATCAAGGCCGCCAAACAAACTGCAGGCGGGCAGGGCATGGTGGCGGTGAACGTCATGCGTGCAGTCAGCGAATACGCGGCTTACACGCTGCAGGCGTGCGAGAGCGGCGCTGACGCGATTGCGATGGGCGCTGGCCTGCCGCTGGATCTGCCTGAGCTGGCTGCAGACTATCCGAGCGTGGCACTGATCCCGATTTTGTCGGACGCGCGCGGCATTGCCCTGGTGGTGCGCAAGTGGGAGAAAAAAGGCCGCCTGCCAGACGCGATCATCATCGAACACCCAAAGTATGCCGGCGGTCATCTGGGCGCCACCAAACTGGAGGACATAGACGACCCCCGTTTTGACTTCGAACGTGTAATCCCTGAAACGCTGGAGTTCTTTCATGCCAGCGGTTTGGCAGAAAAGCAGATTCCGCTGATTCCTGCCGGCGGCATCAATTCGCATCAGCGAGTACGTGAACTGTTTGCGCTGGGCGCCAGTGCGGTTCAGCTTGGCACCGCGTTTGCGGTTTCTGCGGAAGGCGATGCGCATGCAAACTTCAAGCAAGTATTGGCCGGCGCAGAGCCGCAAGACGTCGTTGAATTTATGAGCGTTGCCGGCCTGCCGGCGCGGGCGGTCAAAACGCCGTGGCTTGAAAAGTATCTGCGCACGGAGCAAAAAATGCGCGCTGCGGCCTGCCCACGGGCACGATGCTCGCTCAAGTTTGATTGTCTGATTCAGTGTGGCCTGCGCGATGGGCTGCCGCGTGCCGGGCAGTTCTGCATCGATACCCATTTGGCCGCTGCGTTGCATGGCGATCTGCGCAAAGGGCTGTTTTTTCGCGGTGCGAGCAAACTGCCGTTTGGATCGCAGATTCGCCCAGTGATGGATTTGCTCGTGTATTTGTTGACTGGCACCTACCCCGCCGGGTTGACGCCGCAAGCCGCATAGGCGCAGCGATGGCCACACTTCTCACGATTGATCCGCCCACCACGCAAGTGCGGCGGCAAGAACAGGGTTTTGCGCTGTTTCGGCTGGGCTTTCGGCCTTTTTATCTACTGGCGGCAATCCTGGCGGCGGTTAGCGTGCCACTGTGGGTTGCCATGCTGCGCGGCTGGGTTGGCGCGCCGCCGGCCACGGGCGCCATGCTGTGGCACGCGCATGAAATGGTGTATGGATTTGCGCTGGCAGTGATCACCGGGTTCGTCTTTACGGCGGCGCGGACTTGGACCGGTCTTGACACACCTCTTGGCCGTCAACTGGTTGTGCGCGTGTGCTTGTGGCTGGCGGCGCGCGTTCTGTTTGCGGTGGGCTGGCTTGATCTGGCGATTGCCGTGGAGCTGATTTTCTTGGCGAGCGTAGGCATTCCCGTGGCGCGCGTGCTGATCAAGACAGCCAGCAGGCGAAACTATTTTCTGCTGGCCATGCTAAGTGCCTTTGCAATCGCAGATCTCGTATTCTGGGCAGCGCTCAAGGGCTGGTTGGCCATCGCTCCCGCGAGCGTGATTCACTTTGGTGTCTACCTAGTGGCAACGCTGATTATTGTTATCGGTGGGCGCGTCACGCCATCCTTCACGGCAAATGTTTTGCCCGGATTACGTCAATGGCGCAGCAAGCGGCTGGACATTGCCGCGCTAGCGGTAAGCACAAGCGCGTTTGTCAGCATGCTGGTCAGCCGTGAAGGAGCGATTGCGGCTGCGCTGTGCCTGAGTGCGGCGTTGCTGCAGGCGATCCGTTTGGCCGGCTGGAACGGCTGGGCTGCGCGGCGCCAGCCGATGCTATGGATACTGCATGCTTCTTATGCATGGCTGGCGATAGGGTTTTTGCTGGCGGCTGCCGCGGCGGTGGGTTGGGTGATGCCGCAGCTGTCGCTGCACGCGCTGAGCACCGGGCTGATCGGCGGCATGATCATGGGCATGATCACACGCACAGCGCTGGGCCACACGGGCCGCGCGCTGCGTGCCGGCCGCGCGGAAGTCGCAATGTTCGTGCTGATTCAACTCGCAGCAGTGGTGCGCGTGTTTCCGGCAATCGTTTGGCCCGGCGGTTACTTGGAATTTGTGGCCGCTTCTGCGGTGCTGTGGTCGTTGGCGTTTTTGCTGTACGTGGCGGTGTATGCGCCGCGGCTGGCGCAGCCGCGTGTGGACGGCCGCGCTGGATAACTTGTGGCGCCACAGCGATAGAGATGGCGTGCGGCAATCGCCCGGCTGCCGCGCTAGCTGATCGACAGCACCCGCCGGTACTGGATGCACTCGGCCACGTGAGCTGCAGAAATGTTTGCGCTGCCGGCCAGGTCCGCCACGGTGCGCGCAAGTTTGAGCACGCGATGCACTGCGCGGCCACTGAGCGCCATGCGCGCCATCGCGTTTTTGATGAGGGTTTGCGCGGCGTCGTCCAGCACGCAGATCGTATCGATATCTTTTTCTGCCAGCAGCGCATTGGGCTTGCCCTGGCGGGCGAGCGCTATGCTGCGCGCCGCGGCAACGCGGCTACTGATCTGCGCAGAGGTTTCACCGCGCGGCATGGTGAGCAGTTCATCTTCTGCCAGCGCAGGCACTTCGATTTGAGTGTCGATGCGGTCCAGCAGGGGGCCGGAGATTTTTCCTTGATA
This sequence comes from Pseudomonadota bacterium, assembly GCA_046049785.1. Lineage (GTDB taxonomy): Bacteria > Pseudomonadota > Gammaproteobacteria > Burkholderiales > Burkholderiaceae_C > JBJOQV01. The sequence goes on along the minus strand of JBJOQV010000440.1, from coordinate 4,656 downwards.
TCTTGCGATCTGGTCCGGCGTGCAGCGGCATTGACGCACCTTGTGACCCAGATAACCGCACGGGCATGGGTTCATGGCGGCGATGAGCTGGAACTGCGCAGGAAAATCCGCCTGTCTTGCCGCGCGGCTGATGGTGATGCGGCCGGTTTCCAGCGGCTCGCGCAAGACTTCCAAGACCTTGCGGTCCCACTCTGGCAATTCGTCAAGAAACAGGCAGCCTTTGTGTGCGAGCGAAATTTCGCCCGGGCGCGGCACCGATCCGCCACCCACCATGGCCACAGCGCTGGCGGTGTGGTGCGGGCTGCGCGTGACGCGGGACTTCCATGCGCTCGCGTCGAATTTGCCGGACAGCGAGAGCACGGCGGCGGATTCCAGTGCTTCATCTTCCGTCATGGGTGGCGCGAGCGAGGCAAAGCGCTGCGCGAGCATGCTTTTGCCGGTGCCGGGCGGGCCGAGCATCAGCACTGAGTGGCCGCCGGCGGCAGCGATTTCGAGCGCACGTTTTGCCGCGCCCTGGCCTTTCACATCGGCCATGTCCAGCAGATGCGAAACCATGCCGGCGGGTGAAGCAATGGCGGCTTGTAATGGTTTGGTACCGGCGAGCATGGCGCATACGTCCAGCAAGGTGCCGGCGGCCAGCGTCTGTACGCTTTGCACCAGTGCGGCTTCCTGCGCACTGTCAGTGGGCAGTACAAAGGCACGGCCACCGGCGCCATCACGCGCCACCGCGTAGGCCATGGCGAGTGCACCGCGCACAGCGCGCAGCTCGCCAGACAAGGAAAGCTCGCCGGCAAATTCATAGCCGTCGAGTTCGCTCGCGGGAATCTGTGCGCTGGCGGCCAGAACTCCGAGTGCGATGGGCAGATCAAACCGGCCAGATTCTTTGGGCAAATCCGCCGGGGCAAGATTGATGGTGATGCGCTTGCTGGGCCACTCAAAGCCACTCGTCAAAATGGCCGAGCGCACGCGGTCGCGCGCCTCTTTGACCTCAGCCTCGGGCAGGCCTACCAGCGTGACTGCGGGCAGCCCGTTGGCCAAATGCACCTCTACGTCCACCGCAGGCGCGCTCATGCCGGCAAGCGCGCGGCTTTTGACAACGGCCAGGCTCATGCGGTTGGCGGCTTGCCTTCCAGCTTTGCCACGCGGGCTTCAAGCTCGGTGGCGCGTTCGCGCAGGCGCTGTAGCAGATCTTTTTGCGTATCAAATTCTTCGCGCGTGACGAGTTCAAATTTGGCCAGTTGCGCAGCCACCAGCGTTTTGACGTTGCGCTCAATCTGCTCCGCAGGCGAGCCAGCCAGCACTTGGCGCAGCTTGTCTTGCAGGTCGTTGAGAAAATCAGTCTTGTCCATGATGCGGCGGCCGTTTCTTTGATGAATGAGTTTATCTGAGTGAGCCGCAAGGCGCGTCAACAATGTGCTTCTACAATGCGCCGACTTCATTGCTAGATGACCTAATGCACGCTGAACGCCGCCTGATTCTGACCTTGTCCTGCCCCGACCGCGTAGGCATTGTGGCGCGGGTTTCAACCTTTTTGTCCGAGCATGCCGGCTGGATTCTGGAGGCCAATCACCATGCCGAGCGCGAAGCAAACCTGTTTTTCATGCGACAGGAAATCCTTGCTTCTTCGCTGCCCTTTGATGCAGCCGCTCTTGCGCAGCGGTTTGCCCCAATCGCAAAAGAGTTTGGCATGCAATGGCAGGTGCGTGATACCGGTGTGCGCCGCCGTGTGATGCTGCTGGTCAGCAAGCTGGAGCACTGCTTGTACGACCTACTGGGCCGCTTCAAGGCGGGCGAGCTGGATGCAGACATCGTTGGCGTGATTTCCAACCACCGTGATTTTGAGTCGTTTGTGCAGTGGCACGGCCTGCCGTTTCACTACGTGCCGGTGAATGCGGAGAATAAGCCTGCGGCGTTTGCGCAGATGGAAAGTATTGTCGATGCAAGCGGCGCAGATACGCTGGTGCTGGCGCGTTACATGCAGATTGTGCCGCCGGCGCTGTGCGAGAAGTATGCGCACCGCATCATCAATATCCACCACTCCTTCCTGCCCAGCTTTGTAGGCGCCAAGCCCTACCAGCAAGCATGGGAGCGCGGCGTCAAGCTGGTGGGCGCGACCTCGCACTACGTCACGGCGCAGCTGGACGCCGGGCCGATCATCGATCAGGACGTGATCCGCGTGGACCACAGCGACACCGTGCAAGACCTGGTGCGCTATGGCAAAGACGTAGAAAAAGCCGTGCTGGCGCGGGCCCTGCGGTATCACCTGGAAGACCGCGTTTTGGTGCACGGGAACAAAACTGTCGTGTTTCGCTAGATCAAAACAGGCTCTACGCAATATCCATGCGCCTTTTCAGCCTATTTTGGCTGAAAAGACGCATGGATATTGCGTAGACGGTTTTGGCATCTATACTGATCTGCTTGCACCAAGTCGGTGCGTATGGATTCCGCCGCCCCAAAAGCGTGCAGCCCATCGCTTAGCCACACCTGTTAAGCGCCGCCTTTGCGCATTTGGTGTGCCGCAACACCCATGGCATGGTTTCTGCACTAGTTCGCCCAGCAATAAATGGTTGCCAGTTGGTTTTAAGCATCATCCTTCACATTCAAGGGGCTTCACATGAAAAAGACTGTTCTCGCTGCTTTAGTTGCAACCCTGGGTATTACTGCAGCGCCTGCTGCGTTCGCGCAGCTGTCCTTTAACGTTGGTGCGGTAACTGACTATCGCTACCGTGGCATTTCGCAAACGCGTTTGAAGCCTGCAATCCAAGGCGGTGTGGACTATGCAGACAAGAGCGGTTTTTATGTCGGCGCATGGGCGTCCAACATCAAATGGATCAAGGATTTTGGTGGCGACGCAAACATCGAAATCGATCTGTACGGCGGCTTCAAGGGTGAGCTGACCAAAGATGTGGGTTTTGACGTCGGCGTGCTGACCTACCAATATCCCAGCAACAAGCTGAACCCAAGCGCCAACACCACTGAACTGTATGGCGCGCTGACCTACGGCCCGGTCACGGCCAAGTACAGCCACGCGGTGACCGATACTTTCGGCAACTTTGACAGCAAGAACAGCTGGTATCTGGATCTGACGGGTACCTTCGAGGTCGCCAAAGGCACTAACGTCATTGCGCACGTGGGCCACCAGAAAATCAGCGGGCCGCTGTCCAGCGTTGCCACCTACACCGACTATTCACTGGGCGTTACGTATGACCTGAGCGGCGTGCTGCTCGGCTTGACCGTGATCGGCACGGATGCCGACAAAGTCTTTTATTCCTCGCCGGTGAACGGTAAGGAGCTGGGCAAGGCCGGCGTTGTTCTGTCTGCCAAGTACACGTTCTAAATCAGGCACCACATCACAAGGGGTTTCTTATGAAAATGATTACGGCGGTGATCAAGCCGTTCAAGCTGGACGAGGTGCGAGAAGCCTTGTCCGGCATCGGGGTGTCGGGCATTACGGTGACCGAAGTTAAAGGCTTTGGCCGCCAAAAGGGCCATACCGAGCTGTATCGCGGTGCGGAATACGTGGTGGATTTTTTGCCCAAGGTGAAGGTCGAGGCCGCAGTGGCCGATGAGCTGGTGGAGCGTGCGATCGAGGCGATTGAAAGCTCGGCGCGCACCGGCAAGATCGGTGACGGCAAGATTTTCGTCACGTCGCTGGAGCAAGTCGTGCGTATCCGCACCGGCGAAACCGGCAAAGAAGCCTTGTAGATCGGGAGAGAAAATGAAAAGTCTAATTGCCAGTGTCCTTTCCGCAGCCGTACTTGCGGCAAGTCTGTTTGTTGCCACCCCTGCGCACGCGCAGGCCGCCGCAACCCCTGCGCCCGCTGCAACCGCTGCCGCGGAAGCTAAACCTGCTGAGGCCGCTCCTGCAGCTGCAGCGCCCGCCGCCGCAGCAGCGCCTGCCGCAGCCGCAACGCCACCCGCACCCAACAAAGGCGACACAGCCTTCATGTATGTGGCCACGGCGCTCGTGATCATGATGACGATTCCGGGTCTGGCGCTGTTCTACGGCGGCCTGGTGCGCTCCAAAAATATGCTCAGCGTGCTGATGCAGGTGATGGTGACCTTCTCTCTGATTGCGGTGCTCTGGGTGATCTACGGCTACACCATGGCCTTTACCTCGGGCAATCCGTTCTTTGGCGGCTTCTCCAAGCTGTTCCTGGCGGGCGTCACGCCGGAGTCCGTGGCGGCCACCTTCAGCAAGGGCGTTTATATTCCTGAGCTGATGTTTGTGGCCTTCCAGCTCACGTTCGCGGCAATTACCTGCTGCCTGATCGTGGGTGCGTTTGCTGAGCGCATGAAGTTCTCTGCCGTACTGCTGTTCCTGGCAATCTGGTTCACGTTTGCGTATCTGCCAATGGCGCACATGGTCTGGTATTGGGACGGCCCTGACGCAATCACCGATGAAAAATCACTCGAAGCCGTGACGGCCGCTGCAGGCTGGCTGTGGGCCAAGGGCGCGCTGGACTTTGCCGGCGGCACCGTTGTGCACATCAATGCAGGCGTGGCGGGCTTGGTGGCTGCATACATGATTGGCAAGCGCATTGGCTATGGCCGCGAATCGATGGCACCACACAGCCTGACGCTGACCATGGTGGGTGCATCCCTGCTGTGGGTGGGCTGGTTTGGCTTTAACGCCGGCTCCAATCTGGAAGCCAA
>JBJOQV010000439.1:0-3846 GCA_046049785.1 Pseudomonadota bacterium | reverse complement strand
GGGCGCGTTATTCCGGCGATAGGCTAGTGCGCCTATGGCAGGCGCACATCGACATGGGCCAAACTGAACCCGTTGATCGATCGATTGAGCTCCGGGTGGACATAAGCTTGATCAAAACACGTGCGGGTACCGGCGGCACTCTTGCGATTGGCCGTGGCTCGCAAATAGCTCCAGAGAATCTAGTGCCTGGTTCTCCAGCCGGGCCACGAAAAGCAGTGGGAAGCTTTCAAGGCCCCGGCCTGCCACCACCGTTTCTACGCGTTCCGGCCACCAATCAAAACAATCCCAACAAGCAGGCCTTAGAGGGGTTGTTGCGTTATGTGCGCACCAACACGCTAACACCAGAGGTTTTGGGCTACGAATCCACAATCAGGCCCGCTCTAGAATATCCTTTCACCGCGCTCGATCAGCAGATTGATACGTTTCCAAAAATCAAAGTCAAAGAAACAAATAGCTTGCTAGTCAGCGACATCTCGAGTGGCGCTTGGTCGGTCGTGAAGCTTGGTAGTTTTAATGGCCGGCCCGTTGCGATGCGATGGTCACCCAAGACCGCCACTGAAACAAGTCAGCAATACCAAGAACGGCAGCTTCAGAGCATCCGCGGTAGCCAATTTCTTTCTGATCTCGGCGTTGGCCCAAAACTTCATGGGCTGTACACCAACACGCGCGGCGAAGTCTACGAGGTGACTGACATAGTTCCTGGCGATCACTATGACGCGGTCGGTGAAGGCCGTGTCAATCCAGCAATGACCGAACGCACTTTTGACGACCTTGAAGAGATTCTTGAAAGATTCGAATCCGTAGGGTTGTCGGATTTGTTCGATGCTGACGCACAGTATTACCTTACGCCACACGGCAGGCTGCTCGCCATCGACGGCGGGCAAGCACTTGACGGCCTCGATCCCCTCGCCGATGCCCACCCCAACCGCGTCAACGGCTCCTTCACAATGGAGCGCTGTGACTTTCTGCAATATGCATCCGAAAAAGTAGGTAAGGCCTATATGGATAAGCTGCGCACGGAGCAGCCTAGCGTGTGGAGCACGCTGGTCTTGACGCTGCACGAGCGCCTTCAAGGGCCGCGTCCACCGCTTGGGCTTGAACGGCATCTTCCATATGCTGCTCAACACCTTGCCGAGGCGAAGAAACTCAATGAGTCATAAACGGCTGGCGCAGAATCATCGTCTGTGCGCTTGCGTTTTGCTCTGCGCAGACGCGTCCAGGCATAAACACCGCTGGTTGCTTTTGCTGCAGGCCAACCAGAAATTGGCCTTCGAGATCGAGCGAGCGCTGCGCGGTGGCAACCCCGCAGCCCGGCCAACATTTAGCGGCGCACAAGCGCTGCAACTGGCGCAGGTGCAGGGCAAAAGTCCTTTGCTCGCCGCGCAGTTGTTGGGCATGCCATTGCGGATTGAGCATGTGCGCACGCTTGAGGGCGTAGCGAGAAGCGTCGGGTCTGCGCAAGCATGGACCGCATACGCTGCTGCCGGGCGCGAGCTTCTCGCCATCCAAGCGCAGCTCGCAGGCCGCAGCGCCCGCCAATCTCTAGCGGTTGATCAGCCTGCGCAACCTCAGCGCCAACCTGTAGGCACCAGCGTGATTGAGAAATGGGCTCAAGAGGCGACCCGTGGGGTTGAGACAGTTGATCAGGGCCGTACTGTTCTCGCGCGTGAACGCGCGGCAATGTACCGCTCCGGCTTGAACCCCTATTTTGCCAATCGGGGTGCGTTTGAAGACGACTTGCTGGCCGAGGAATTCAGAGCAAAACGCATAGAGAGGCTTGTTGCCTTTCTCGAAATCCCCGCCGTTATGAAACCGGTGAACGATTTGGTGGGCCATGTGCAGGCCGACGACGTGCTCAAAGGCGTTATGGGTATTGCCGCGAAGCTCACGGAAAGCTTCCCAGAAGTAACGCTTTACCACCTGAGTGCTGCACGTTTCGCACTAGAAGGCCCTGAACAAGTAATGCGCGCGTTTGCAAAGGCGTGGGCCGAAGAACTTCAACGGGGTGAGCTCGGATACGTAACAAACGGCATGCAATACACGCGCACTGGGCTACCAGTCGTGCAGCACGAACAAATGGCGAGCAGTGCTTCTTCGCGCCGCGGGCTGCTGTTTCAAGCAATGGACCGGCTCGACCAAAAAGCGAATGTTCTTAAAGGCACAAACGCCGACGAGGAGAAAGCCGGCAGAATTATTTCACCCAAGCGCGGGGACCCCTTGCTTGGAATGACCGAAACTGACGCGGCAGGTCAACCGAACCAAGCGTGGTTCCCTGCGCGGCCTGCCAGACTTGAGCCAGACACTGCCAGGCCAACCTCCGCAAAAGACCGGGCGGTCGAGCTGCTGAGCGCGCCCATCCGCCGCGCGTTGGATAGGCAGGTACATCAGCTCAATACAGTCCCGGAGTTGATTGCAGCGATCCAGCAAACTGTCAGGGATGGATTTAGCACTGACGCTGCGATGGGCGCGCATCTGGGCAATCAACTCGCGTATGACCGTGAAATCAACTACCGGCAGCGTGAGAACAAACCGGTCTTTCACGGCTTTGTGGATGTGGGTGGCGTGGGCTTGACCAATACGCAGATCAGCCGCTTTGGTGGTGATGCGGTGCTCTCTGCTGTGCATGCCTCGGCGGCAGCGGTAGCGCAGCGCCTCAACGCTGACATGGAGCGAAGCGTCCCCGGGTTCAACAAAGATGAAGACCAAATTCAGGTGTTTGCAGTAGGCGGTGACGAGATACGCTTTATCGGCACTAGTCAAAAGGCAGTTGATGCATTCGCTAAGCGCTTCGTAGTAGCGATGAAAGAAACCACAATCGCGGGCTATACCGGTGAAAACGCTGAAGCAGATCCTGGCGCGCTCAAGAACATCTCGCTCGCAGATATCCCGATTTACATCGGCACGGGCAACACTGAACATGATGCCGAAGCCAAGTCTAATGAAGCGAAGGCAACCGATGAGAATCGGTTGCCGGGCAAGCTCCCGCCGGGCTACAGGCTAATCGAAAGATAAGCAGTACCGAAAGCGCGGCATGCCGATGTACAAAGCGCGCAGGACGCATTGCGGCGCGGATGGTGATCCTGAGATCAGCCTAGCCCCAGTTTTGCCGTTGCCGCCCTTCGCAAACACTCAAACCCGCAGCGCCGCGCTCACCTCTTCACCGCCCAGCATGATTACGCGGCCGCGGCCCAGGCGCTTGGCGGCCAGGGCGTGGTCGTCGGCGCACTTGAGCAGGTTTTCTGGCAGGTCAGTATCTAGCCGTGAGTCGGCTACGCCGGCTGAGAATGTCTGTGCGGTGACTACGCCGCTGGCAAAGCTGAACACTTTGGTGTGCCACTGCGCCTGCAGAGTTTGCAGCTTGTCGCGCGCGGTGTGTGCGTCGGTGGCGGGCATCAGCAGGCAAAACTCTTCACCGCCGTAGCGGCACAGCACGTCGCTTTGGCGCGTGTGCTCGGTGAGCAGCAGGGCAAATGTTTGCAGCATTTTGTCGCCGGCCAGGTGGCCGTGGCGGTCGTTGACTTGCTTGAAGTAATCCAGATCGATGATGGCTACGGTAAGCAGTTGCTGCTCGCGCCGCGCCAGCGCAAACATCGAGGGCAGCACGTCATTGAGATGGCGGCGGTTGAACAGGCCGGTGAGCCCGTCGCGCACGGCCTGCTGGCGCAGCTCGTCCTGCAGGGCTTGCACTTCCTGGATTTTTTGCTGCAGCAGGGCATTGGCTTGCTGCAGCTCTTGGCGGGCGCGTTCGGTGGCGGCGCGGCGCGCGTCAATATCGTCGCGCTGGCGCTGCACGCGCAGCAGTTCAGTGTGCAGCGATGCGGCCTGATAGCGCGCCTGCGCGGCCAG
>JBJOQV010000438.1:0-2916 GCA_046049785.1 Pseudomonadota bacterium | reverse complement strand
GCGATGGTTGCCAAAGTTGAAATAGCCCGGGTCGCTGATGGCCTGCTGAGGCGTGCGCTTGCCGGTGGTGAGCGCGGCCAGCGCCATGAACGGCTTGTAGGTGGAGCCGGGCGGATACAGGCCGGTGAGCGGCCGATTGATCAGCGGCTTGTCGATGGATTCATTCAGCGCCTTCCAGTTTTCTGAATCGATGCCTTCGACAAACAGATTCGGATCAAACGTGGGCTTGGAGACAAAGGCCAGCACATCGCCGGTGGCCGGTTCAATTGCTACGAGCGCGCCGCGCCGCTCGCCAAACCAGCCTTCGAATTTTTGCTGCTGGCAAATGTAAAGCGACAGGATCAGGTTGTTGCCCGCCTGCGCGGCGCTGCGCGAGAGCGTGCGCTGCGCGCGGCCGCCGGCGGTCACTTCCACTTCTTCTACACCAGTGGTGCCATGCAGCTCGCTTTCGTAGCGCTTTTCCAGCCCTTCCTTGCCGATGTAATCCGTGCCTGCGTAGTTGGCGGCCAGCGTATCGTCTTCCTCGATGCGCTCGGCGTCTTTTTGCGAGATACGGCCGATGTAGCCGATCACGTGGCTCGCGGTTTCGCCCAGCGGATATTGGCGAAACAGCCGTGCCTGCACGTCCACGCCGGTGAACTGCCAGCGGTGCGCCACAAAGCGCGCCACTTCTTCATCGGTGAGCCGCGTGCGCAGCGGCAAAGATTCAAAGCGCTTGCTGTCCTCCAGCAGTTTTTTGAAACGTTTGCGGTCGCGCGGCGTGATCTCCACAATCGGATTGAGCTGCTCGATCAGCGCATCTATGTCCTTGATCTTGGAGGGCGTGACTTCCAGCGTGTAGGCGGAATAGTTGCGCGCCAGCACCACCCCGTTGCGGTCTGTGATCAGGCCGCGGTTGGGCGCGATGGGCAGCACGGAGATGCGGTTGTCCTGCGCCATCGCCTCATACTTTTCGTGCTGCCAAACCTGCAGCCAGATAAAGCGCGCCAGCAGCAGGCCAAACGCAAACAGCGTGAAGGCCGCGGCCACGAACAGCCGCAGACGAAAGTGCTGCAGATCGCGTTCGGTATTGCGCAGCTCAGTCATGGGCAATCTGACGCGCCGCAGCGCTGCACGACGGAGAATTCAAAGGGCGACACGCAATATCCATGCGCCTTTTGAGGCAAAAATGGCTCAAAAGCCGCATGGATATTGCGTAGTCTTTGCAGGAAGGCTCACAGCGGCCGCGTGACATCTTTTTCCACCGAGCGCCGCTGCGGTGCCAATAGCAGCCAAGTCACAACCGGCCACAGCAGCGTTTGCACCACGGCTTCCAGAAGAAATGCAAAACCGGGGAAGGGCGCGCCCAGCAACATGCGCACCACCAGTACCACCAGGTGGGCGCCCAGAAACAGCGGAAACACATGCGTGGTCTGCGACAGCACGTTAAACCACAGCACGCGCCGGTGCAGCGTGATCGCGCCATAGGAAAGCAGCGCATATGCGAGCGCATGTTCGCCCAGGGCCGAGGCCTCATGCACGTCCACCGCCACGCCCATCAAAAATGCAATGCCGATGCCCACGCGGCGCGGCTGATGGATGTTCCAGAACACGAGTGTGAGAGCGACAAAATCCGGCACGCCCGGCGTGCGGCCCCAGGGCAGCAGATTAAGACCAAACGCGATGATGAGCGAGAAGGCGATGAACCACGGATTGACCGGCAGCAAAATGTATTGCGGCCGGATCGGCTGGCTGCGATTGGGCGAAAACTTCATTGGCCGGCTCCCTTGCGCGCACTGCCTTGCGCGACAGCGGCGGGCGGTGCATCCGCGGGCAGCGCCACTTTTGGCGTGGGCTTGGCCAGCAAGACCAGCAGATGGCGATGTTTGTCCACGCCCGCCAGCGGTTGGCAGGTGATGCGTGCAAATCCGTAACTGCCGGAGCGCTCTACCTTCTGCACGCGCGCGACCGGCAGGCCGGGCGGATACACGCCATCAATGCCGGAGGTGACGAGCTGATCGCCTTCGGTAATGTCTGCATTGGCGGCAAGAAAGCGGATATCGAGCTGCCCCGGCTGCTGGCCGCCAAAGGTGATTGCGCGCAGACCATTGCGCACCACTTGCACCGGCACTGCCTGGTCTTTGTCGGTGATCAGATTCATTTCGCTGGTGAAGGGAAACACCCGCGTTACTTGGCCGACAATGCCCACATCATCCAGCACCGGCATGCCCGGCGCGACGCCATGCTGGCTGCCTTTGCCCAGCACCAGGCGGCGCACAAACGGATCGCGCGTGTCGTACAGCACCGGGCTGACGAGCGAGGCCGCGAACTGCGAGGATTGCAAACCAGCCAAGCGCCGCAGCTCAGCGTTCTCTGCCTCAAGCTGGCTCACACGCTGGCTTGCAGAAGAGGCTTGCAGGTTCTTGATCTGCAGCGCCTGGTTATCGTCCAGCAAGCGCCGCTGATCCACAAAGTATGAAGCGCCGCCGCGCAGCATGTCGCGCGGCACCAGTGCAGCTTGCTGAATGGGATACAGCGCCGTGCCGATGACGCGGCGCGCCTCACCCAGCATTTTCAGCCGCGAATCGACGATGAGCAGGCCGAGCGCGAGCACTGCGAAGAACATCAGGCGCGCCCGTGCGGACGGCCCCTGTTTAAAAAATGGCGGTGGTGAACGCTCCATTTTTACTGCTTACTTCCAGGTGACGGTTGCCTTAGCGCAGCGCTGGCGCTGTAGAGCCCTTGACCATCAACCGTCACGCGTCACCTTTCACGGACTTATTCGCTGGTGAACAGACTGCCGAGCTTGTCGACACGCTCCAGGGCCACGCCGCAGCCGCGCACCACGCAGGTGAGCGGGTCTTCGGCCACCACCACGGGCAAGCCGGTTTCTTCCATCAACAAACGGTCAAGATCGCGCAGCAGCGCGCCGCCGCC
>JBJOQV010000437.1:0-5308 GCA_046049785.1 Pseudomonadota bacterium | reverse complement strand
ACCAGGTTTGCGCAAGCTGCGCCCAGTCTTCGCGCCTGGCGCGCGGCGCGGGCCGCAAAGCGGCAACCACCGCCTGCGTGCGCTTTATATCGATTTGGCCATGCGCACGAAGCTTAAGCGCGGCGCTCCCGGGGCTGCGCAGCATGCCGGCAAGCCAGGCCGCCTCAAGCGCATCCAGTTCGCTGACCTGCTTGTGCAGATAGTGCTGCGCCGCCGCACTCGCGCCGCACACGCCCTCGCCCCACGGCGCAAGCGCCATGTAGAGCTGCAGAATACGGCCCTTGCCCAAAGTGCGCTCCATCTCCACCGCAAAGAGCAGCTCGCGCAGCTTGCGGGTATGAGTCCGGTCATCCCCTGTGAATACTAGTTTGGCCAGTTGCTGCGTAATGGTGCTGCCGCCGCGTTCAATATCGGCACCCGCCTTGTTCACCGCGAGCGAGGCGAGTATTTCCTCCAAGTCATAGCCAGGGTGCTGCCAAAACCGCTGGTCTTCTGCCGCGATCACGGCACGTTCCATCCACACTGCCGGCTTGGCGCGTTTGCGTGGCAGGCTGCCGCACTGCGCGGGCCACTTGGCGTTGGCAAGCGCTTCGGTGCCCAGGCCGCTGACCGAAAAGCCATCCAGTTGTGGCACGATTGACCACGCGCCGCTGGGCAGTTGCAGTGTTGCACTGGCCGATGCAGTGCCTTCAATCTGCGCCTGCCGCGCTTCCGGCACGGCGTCTTTCGCCAGCGCAAACAAATCCGCCAGTGGCGTTTGTGGCAACTGTGCATCGATCACCAGACCTTTAGACGAAAGCCGGCCCTGCCAAGTGGCGCGCACGTTGCCGGCAAACACGGCGCCGCGCAGCTGATTTTCAGTTGTGCGCTGAATGCTCAGTTCCACTGCCTCAAGCACAATCGCGGCGCGCGACAGCTCAGGCCGGTTGAACGTACACGGCGCGCACAGCAAGTGCAGCGATTGCGTGCTGGCGCGCCAACCGAGCTGCACTGGCCCGTAGCGCGTGTGGATGCGGCGGCCATCCAGCCACGGGCCGATGCGCGGGTGCGTCACCGCGCGCAGCGCCGCCGGCACGCTCACATCTACGTTGAAGCCAATGCGCTGCCCGCCAAGGCGCAGTTGCCTCACCCACTCGTCTTTGGCTGGCGCAAAAGCATCCACAACGGCAACTGTCACCCCGACAACGGCCATGCACAGCGCCACGCACGTCCAGGCTGCACACTTGAGAATATGTTTCTTCATGATGTTCTTTCTACAGTGGCTGCGCCGATGTCACAGCCCGCCACGGGCCGGTGCTTTGCCGCATGGTTGCCGCCCAATACCAGGCCGATGTGTCGGTAAACACTTGCCCTTGGCTGTCGGTGATTTGCTCGCAGACGCGCAAGCGATTGGCGCCGTTGTCGGCAATAAAACAGCGCCGCAACTGTTGATCGCGGTCACGCTCCAGTTGCTGGCTTTCCACGCGATAGCCAAGGCCGCGGTAACAATCCGCGGCCGGGTGCAGCATGCGCGTGGGCGCGCTCACATGGCGCAGCACCAGCACCTGCTCGCCATCAGTCATGCGCGTAATGCTGCCGGGAAAGCGATTAGCAAAGCGCTGCTCCACGCCCCCAAACGCCAGCGGCCGCAGCGGCTTGCCGTCCCAGGTAGTGGGCCACTCCGGCGCGGCATGCGCGGTATGCGGCGTTTCCTGCGCCGCGCCCACGCGTGCGAGCTGCAGCACCGCGCAGCCAATCATCGCAGCGCCAAAGAGGGCTTTAACTGCTGCGCCTTGCATGAGGCGCTGTACCAAGTTGACTTTAGACATGACGGCGCCCTGCGTTCATCAAAAGCGCGATGCTGGCGCACACGCCCGCCAGCACCGCGAGTCCCACCGCGTCATGTGCCCAAGCCGGCCCGTCTTCACCACTCACCTCAAGTGCGATCAGGATGCAATTGCGCACGACATTGCCGCACAGCACCAGCAAGCCCACCAGCGGCAGGCGCAGGAAGAATGCGCGGCCGGGCAAGCGCGCCAGCACTGCGACCGTGCAAGCGGTGAAATACGCCAGCCACACCATTTGCACGCCGGAGCAAGGCGCATCCACAATGATGAGTTCACCGTTCACGATCATCGCGCTGCCGGCGCGCTCCGCGGCGTAACCAAAGAGCTTGAGCAAGATCTTGCTGGCTTCTGCGGTGAGCAGCCGCAGTGGAAAGCCGGCGTAAAACTGCAGCGAAGAAACAATCGGTAAAGCCAGCACCAACAAGCCCGCCAGCGGCGCGAGTGGACGCGCAGCGCCGGCGTGCGTGGGCATAAATGCGGCGATGCATGCCGTGAGAGAAAGCGCCGCAAACACTGCGACAACCAGCGGTGGCAACAGACCGCCAGCCGCAACGGTCAACACCGTACCTGCCAGCGCGGCGCCCAGCCAGTTCCAGCTTGGCGATGTGCGCAGGATTTTGCGGTCCAGCCACAACATGAGCGCCAGCACGGCAGCGGCCGCAACGCCCAGCGGATCGTCCGACCCGTCAGTCATGCGCGCGACAGCCCACCGCCAGCTCGGCCACAGCGCCAGCGTTTGCAATGCAATCCACGCGCCCGGCGGGACGGTTTCAATCCAGGCAGCGGCGCGCACCAAATGCGGCACACGTCTTAGCATCAATGCGCTCATGGCCAACCCCTAAGCGCTGCGGCGAACGGCAATGCCCGCGGCAGCAAGCAGCGCAACCAGCAACGCCAGCCATGTCTCTGGCTCCGGCGTACTGGGTACTTCTACGCCCAGCGCCAGATTGCTCACGCCTTCAGGTAGTGGTGACGGCTGCTGCACTTGCGCGTTGGGCTGCAGATTGAGGTTGCGCACCACCTGATCCACCGCGATAAAGCTGGTGTATTGCGTGAGCAGGTTGTATTTGAGGCCGAGCGAAAGAATCGCCGCGCGCTGACCATCGCCACCCTCAAGCGCTTCTTGGTCGGACAGTTGCGTGATGCGGCTGCGCGCCCACAGGTAACGCAGCGCTGCTGTGTCCTGCGAGATGCGGTCGTTCACTTCCACCACGTCGCGGTACGCGCCATTGGCGCTCATGCCTTCAATGATGATTTTTCCTTGGGCTTCGCCTTTCCATTTGCCAAACACAATCACGGGGCGCTCAGACAGCACGTCCGGCAGATTCGCAGGTTCAACGTCATACACCTCCAGCCCTTCAAACTTGGCCTTCACTTGCGTAAGCACCGGTGCTTCGATCATTTTCTTGAAGCGTTCTGCTTCTTTGGTTGCCTCCGCCGGCTTAGTGATGATGAACGGCTCGCTCTGTCCAGCGCGGGCAATGCCGTCCATCAGATGACGGTTCACTGAGGAGCCGATACCAAACGCAAACACGTTGGTGCTGTTCAAATGCTTGCGCACCAGTTGAAACACTTCTTTTTCCACGGCCACGTAGCCGTCGGTGACGATGATCACGGTGCGCGCGATATCTGCCTGCTTGGGATAGGCAGCGATACGCTTGAGCGCAGGCACAATCTCCGTGGAGCCGCCGCCACGCTGTTCATTGATGGTACGAATCGCTTGATCGATATTTGCCTTGGTCGCCGGCACCGAACGCTCGTTGAGCATTTGCGCGCTGCCGGAGAACAGCATCACGTTAAAGGTGTCTGAAGGCCGCAGCTGGCCGATGAGTTTTTGCAGCATGGCCTTGGAGGTTTCCAGCGGAAAGCCATGCATCGAGCCGGAGATATCGACAAGAAAGATGTATTCGCGCGGGTTGATCGCCGTAGCCGGCACTACCTTGGGTGGCTGCACCATGGCGAGGAAGAAGTTTTCTTCTGCGCCTTTGAACAGCATCACGCCGGATTCAATCGCGTCACCGGCCAGGCGATAGTTCAGAATAAAGTCGCGATTGTTCTGCACCTTGCCGGTGTCCGGCAGCGAAACCTTGGCGGTGGTGGTGCCCTCGCCTTCCACCTCCACGTCATGCGAGGTGCTTTGCACCTGCTTGATGCCAATCGGTGTCGTCATCTGCACGTTTAGATCAAACGCGGTGTCGATGGCGGTGTTTGCAGGTGCATAGAGGTTGCTGACCCATTTTTCTTTGGCCGCAGAACCGGTAGGTGAGTTGTAACGCGGACCAACCACGGTGGGATAGACAAATTGGTACTGGCCGTCGCGCGGAATCAGCAGCTCGGAGTAGCGCAGCTCAACCCGCACATCGTCGCCGGGCAGGATGTTGGCCACGTTCATCTCAAACACATTGGGGCGCTGCTGCTCCAGCAGTGCAGCTGTCTTGCCCTGCGTTTTGGCCGCTTCGTATTCGATGCGTGCGGCCTGCTTTTCTTTGATGCGCGCCGTGAGGAGGCGCTCCGCAAGGCGCACATTCATCGCATACACGGCGGCATTGGCCGAACCGGGAAAGACGTAGCGCGCTTCAATCGCGCGCGTGCCTTCGTTTTTGTATTGCTGCGTGACCGTGACATCGGCAATCACGCCAGCGATGCGCACATCCACGCGGGTGGATTTCAGCGGCAGTTGATCGACCGTGGGATCATCGCTCTTGATGAAAAAGTACGGGCTTTCGGTTTTGCTTGCCGGCTTTTCGTTGTCTTGGCGGTCTTGCGCAGTAGCGGGGCGCGCGGTCAATAGCGCCGCGCAAGCAAAGGCTGCCGCGCAGAATCCCAGGTAACGCGCGACGCGGTGGGTGAACTCCATGATGTTTTCTCCTTCTCAAGTGCGATGGTGCACAGGTGAGAGGATGAACATCGCGTGAGTAAGCGGTTTGAAGCGCGCGTGCGGGGAGTGTGAAGTATGTGTGAAGTGGCGACAAATTCACTCAGCGCAACAGCACTACGCAATATCCATGCGGGTTTTGGAGCAATAATGGCTGGAAATGCCCATGGATATTGCGCAAGCGGCCTTGAATGGCTTTAAAACCCGATCAACCTGGCATGCTCGATCTTGATGCAGCGATCCAGCGCGCTCAGCAGACCGTGCTCTTGCGCTAACGCATCGGCCTGAAGATTTTCCACGCCCTGCTGCTGCCACAAACACTTCGCTCCGATAGCTACTGCTTCTTGCGCGACCGGCAGCACGTCCGCGGTTTTGCGAAACACATCCACGATGTCCACCGCAAACGGAATATCCGTCAGCCGCGCGTAGCTTTTTTCGCCCAGCACTTCTGCGTACTTTGGATTGACCGGAATGATGCGGTAGCCCTGCGCTTGCATGTAGCGGGCAACGCCGTAGCTGGGGCGGTCAGGGTCAGCAGACAGGCCAACGACAGCGATGGTCTTGGCGGTTTGCAAGATGTTCTTGATGGCCGTGTCGTTGATGGGCA
>JBJOQV010000436.1:0-3338 GCA_046049785.1 Pseudomonadota bacterium | reverse complement strand
AGCGCACGCGGATGGGATTGAAGAACGCAAAGTCAGTTTTTGCCATGATGACGAGAATTAAGACGCTTATTTAACAAGGGTTTTGAGAGCATTTTGCCTCAAAACCCGCATAAATACTGCGTAGAGCCCGAATGATTCTTGTGCAGATACTCATCAATCAACGCGTTGATTCTCTCCGGCTGCTCATGCACAACCCAGTGCGTGCCGCCTGCCATACGCGTTATATCAAGCTGCGGCACGACCTGTTCGATGCCGTCCAGCAAGTTGGGCGGCAGCGCAAAATCCGCCTCACCCCATATCACTTTGGTGGGCACGCGCACGGTCCAATCCTGCGGCTCAAGCGCGAGCGCGGCTGGCCCGGGATCACTCGCCGTGGGCGGATGCAGCGGTGATGCGCGGTAATAATTCACGCCACCAGACAGACTATGCGTGCCATCATCGCCAGGCGTTTTCCAGGCGGCGTGATAGCGGGCGCGTGTGGCTGCATCAAACCATGGTGCGGGCGGCTGGCCCATGCCGTTGAAAAAACCTTCCAGCAGTTTGAAATCGCTCTTTGCCAGCGCGGACTCAGAGCCCGGCGTGCGCAACCAGTTCATGTACTCGCTGCTTTTTTGCTGCGCCGGATTGCCGGCCAGTTCACGCATGAAAATGTACGGGTGCGGCGAGTTGATGATGATGAGTTTTTCCACCCACTGCGGCTCTTTGATCGCCAGGTTCCAGCAAATCGCACCGCCCCAGTCATGCGCCACAATAATTGCCTTGCTGTAGCCCAAATACTCGATCAGTTGCATCAAGTCCTGCATGATGAGCTTGGGTTTGTAGTGGGCTACACCGGCGGGTTTGCTGGACAGATTAAAGCCGCGCAGATCAGGTGCCACCGCATAATGCGTTTGCCCAAAGTGCGCTAGCTGCGCATGCCACTCCCACCAGAATTCAGGAAAACCATGCACAAGCAACATCAGCGGCGCGCCTTGTACCCCGCTGCTGGCGTAATGCAAGCGAATGCCGTTTGCGAGCTGCGCGTACTGGCCGTCTTGAATGTGCGTCATGATTTAACTGCCTCCCAGGGCATGTACGCAATATCCATGCGCCTTTTGGGCCATTTTTGCCTCAAAAAGCGCATGAATACTGCGTCTATTCTTTTAGCGCCGCTCGCAGCTGCGCACCAATTTCAGGTTTGTCCTTGAACGGATCGGTCGGATTACGCGCAAGCATGATGTCCTCTAGCCGCGTCTGCACGCTGGCAAGCGCCTTGGGATGCGAGTACAAATAAAACTGCCGCTTGGCAATGCCGTCAAACACGATCTTGGCCACATCAGCCGCGCTGACTTTGCCGCTGCCTACGGCTTTATCACTCATCGCCTGCGAGATCAATTGCGAGCGCGAAGGCTTGGTTTCATTGCGCATGTCTTGCGGCCGGTTGCGGTGCGACTGGCTGATGCCTGTGGGCACAAAGAAAGGGCACAGCACCGAGCAGCTCACCTGCGTGCTCACCAGCGCCAAATCTTGATACAAGCTTTCCGTCATCGACACTACCGCATGTTTGCTGACGTTGTACACACCCATGTTCGGCGCGTTCAGCAAACCGGCCATGGAGGCGGTATTGATCATGTGGCCTTGGTAGCCTGCGTCTGCATCTGCGGCTGCGAGCATGAGCGGCGTGAAGATGCGCACGCCATGGGCAACACCCATCAGATTCACGCCGATGACCCATTCCCAATCCTTGAGCGTGTTTTCCCAGATCAGCCCGCCCGAGCCCACGCCCGCGTTGTTGAACACGAGATGCGGCGCGCCAAATTTGCTCACGCACGCATCGGCCAGCGCCTGCACTTGCTCGGCCTTGGATACATCGCAGCGCATCGCAAGCACCTTTGCGCCCTTGCCTTCCAGCTCGGCACGCGCGGCATCCAGCACGTCTTGCTGCACATCAGCCAATACCAGATGCATACCCAGGCTGGCGCCTAGCCGTGCAAACTCAAGCCCAAACCCGGAAGCGCCACCGGTGATGACAGCGGTTTTATTGTGGAATGACTGCATGATGGTCCTTGTGAATGAGCTTGTTTGGATGAATGGATCGAAAGCGGTGATTTCGCGGCGCTTGCATCACACGTGATTGCCCGGCGGGTGATAGAGCATTTCTATGTGCGGAATACCGTCTTCAAGATAGTTTTCTGAGGTACGCACAAAACCAAACGCGTTATAGAACGCTTCAAGGTGCGCCTGCGCGCTGATGCGAATGGCTTGATCGTCAAGCAGGTGCGCGCAGCGTTGCATGCCCTCGCGCATCAAGATTTTGCCAAGACCGGTACCGCGATGGCTTGCCTTGGTGATCACGCGGCCAATGGAAATTTCAGCAAACTTCAAACCTTTATCGACAACCCGCAAATACGCCGCCAAGGTGCCATTTGCATCGCGGCCCAGCAAATGCCATGCGGACGTATCGAGTCCGTCTGCGTCTTGATAGACGCAGTTTTGCTCCAGGCCAAATACTTCATTGCGTAGCGCAAGCAGATCATATACATCGCGCGGCGATAGGTCATCCAGCCGCGCCCAGGTCCAGGTGATCGAGGTCAATTCAGGAAGTCTGGTTGTTCTTTGAGAATGCGGGTATATAGGCCCTGGAAATTGAACCAACCCGCCAAGTTGCTGCCGATCAGATTGAAACTCTGCTGCGCCGCCTCGGGCTTGATCTGATGCGGTGCCTGGCCACCGTTTGCAGCACGCGCCAGCAGCTCTGCCTGACAGCTGCGCTCCATGGTGATGAACCACCAGGCAGCCGCATCTACCGTTGAACCGGTCGTGATCAGCCCGTGATTCTGCAAAATCGCCGCCTTCTTGCTGCCCAGCGCAGTAGCAATGCGCGCCCCTTCATCGAGTTCAACCGCCACGCCACCAAAGTCTGAGTACAGCGCATGATCGCCATAAAACGCGCAAGCGTCCTGTGTGATGGGGTCAAGCAGCTTGCCTAGCGACGAGAACGCCTTGCCGTACAGCGAATGCGAGTGCGCTGCTGCCTCAACATCCGGCCGGGCCATGTGTACGCGGGAGTGGATCGAATACGCGGCAGTATTCACAGGGTAATCACCCTCAACGGTTTCGCCCTTGTGATCCACGCGGATCAGATTGCTCACACAAATCTGGCTGAAGTGAATGCCGAAAGGGTTGACCCAAAACGTGTCGCGTTCCACCGGATCGCGCACCGTGATATGGCCGGCGGCGCCTTCATCGAAACCAAACTTTGAAAAGAGCCTGAACGCCGCCGCAAGCCGCTGCTTGCGATGCAGGCGATCATCTTCTGGTTTGGCAAACACCGGCGGTGAAAAGCTCAATTTGAACGG
>JBJOQV010000435.1:0-2667 GCA_046049785.1 Pseudomonadota bacterium | reverse complement strand
GATTCCGGCGATGCGTAAGTCG
The DNA here is from genome assembly GCA_046049785.1 of Pseudomonadota bacterium. Classification (GTDB taxonomy): domain Bacteria; phylum Pseudomonadota; class Gammaproteobacteria; order Burkholderiales; family Burkholderiaceae_C; genus JBJOQV01. The sequence continues at coordinate 2,645 of JBJOQV010000435.1, read as the reverse complement.
TCTGTCTGGTGCGGCATGATCGTTGTCTTTCCGGCTATCGTTTCGTTTTTTGACGGTGCAAAACAAAACCGCCGGGGCTTTTGGCGCCCGGCGGTTTTGTGAGATTGGGTAGTTCGCGTTACTGCGCGCTGGCCTCTCTCACCGCCGGGGCGGGGAAAGAATAGAAATAGAAGAAAAAGAAGCTGGCACGCGAGAACATGAATGCAATCCTATCCGGGAAAACGCAGATTGGCAAATTTGCTGCGGTTTGAAGGCAACTACGCAGTACTCATGCGGGTTTTGAGCCATTTTTTCCTGAAAACCCGCATGGATATTGCGTATGCGACTTAGATAGCTTTGGTTGATTTCAAAATCAAACGAGAAGTTGAAGGCTGTCGTTCCCGCGCAGGCGGGAACCAGGCTTATCTGGTGACACGCGGAGAACGAGAGACACCTGGATTCCCGCCTGCGCGGGAATGACATCTCAAAGGGCATTCAACCACCTCGCAGCGCCCAGCCCTGCCGCACGCCCCGTCGCAAAACATGCGCTCAGCAAATAGCCGCCGGTGGGCGCTTCCCAATCAAGCATTTCGCCGGCGCAAAATACGCCGGGCAACTTACGCAGCATGAGATGCGCATCCACCTCGCTGAACGTAACGCCGCCGGCGCTGCTGATGGCTTCGTCAATCGGGCGCGGCGCTTTGAGCACGATGGGTAGCGCCTTGATGACCGCGGCCAGGCGCGCCGCATCTTTGTAGTCGTCCGCAGAGGTGCATTCACGCAGTAGCACAGCCTTGGCGCCCGCCAGATTCAAGCGGCTCTGCAGGTGGCTGGCCATGGAACGTGCGCCGCGCGGCCGCGCGACTTCACTTTGCACTTGCGCCAACGTTTTGTGCGGCAGCAAATCCAGATGCAGCGTTGCACTGCCGTGCGCGGCAATCGCATCACGCAGCGGCGCAGACAGTGCGTAGATCAAACTGCCTTCGACGCCGGTCGCCGTGAGCAATAACTCGCCAGATTTAGCGTGCTGCGCGCCCTGCGCATCTACAAAAGACGCACGCACGGTTTTCAGGGGCTGGCCCGCGCACTTTTCCTGCAGATGCGCGCTCCAGCCCACATCAAAGCCGCAGTTGCTGGGCACTAGCGGCGCGATCTCAACCCCGCGCGCGGCCAGCCATGGCACCCACGCGCCGTCACTGCCCAGGCGCTGCCAGCTTGCGCCGCCCAGTGCGAGCACGGTCGCCCTTGCAGGCACGCGCACGCGCCCCTGTGGCGATTCAAACTGCAGCGCATCGCCCTCCCAACCCAGCCAGCGGTGCCGCGAATGAAAGCGCACGCCCTGCGCGCGCAAACGCTTGAGCCACGCACGCAAAAGCGGCGCGGCCTTCATCTCTTTGGGAAACACGCGGCCCGATGTGCCAACAAAGGTTTCAATGCCCAGCGCATGCACCCAGGCGCGCAGTTGCTCACCGTCAAAGGTTTGCAGCATGGGTTTGAGTGTGCTGCTGGCCACGCCGTAGCGCGCGAGAAACGGTGCAAACGTTTCTGAATGCGTGATGTTGAGCCCGCCTTTACCGGCGAGCAAAAACTTGCGCGCTACGCCGGGCATGGCATCGTATACATCTACCTGTACGCGGGATTCGGCCAGCGCCTCGGCCGCCATCAGGCCGGCCGGGCCTGCGCCAATCACCACCGCAGCCGCATCAACTTGCGCTTCAATCTCCACGGCTGATCGACAAGGCAACTGCCTCCGCCACCTTGATGCCATCCACCGCGGCGCTCAAAATACCGCCCGCATAGCCTGCGCCCTCGCCGGCCGGGAACAGTCCCTGCGTGTTCAGGCTTTGCAGCGTGTCGTCATGCCGCTTGATGCGGATGGGTGACGACGTGCGCGTTTCCACTCCGGTCAGCACGGCGTCGTGCAGATTAAAGCCCTTGATCTGCTTGTCAAAAGCAGGAAACGCCTCACGAATCGCTGCAACCGCGTAGGGCGGTAGCGCGGTGGCAAGATCAGTCAAATGCACACCGGGCTTGTAGCTGGGCAGCACGGAGCCAAATGCGAGCGACGCGCGACCATCGACGAAATCACCCACCAGTTGCCCCGGTGCGTCGTATGTTTTACCGCCCAGCTCAAAGGCGCGCGATTCCCAAAAGCGTTGAAAACCAATGCCGCGCAGTGGATCGTCCGGCGCGTAGTCGGCTGCATATTCTGCGTAATCGCGCGGATCGATGGCGCACACAATCGCGGCATTGGCATTGCGTTCATTGCGTGAATACTGGCTCATGCCGTTGGTGACGACGCGGCCTTCTTCGCTGGTGGCGGCCACCACCGTGCCGCCGGGGCACATGCAAAAACTGTAGACGCTGCGCGCATTGCTGGCGTGATGCACAAGTTTGTAGTCTGCGGCGCCCAGTAACTCATTGCCTGCAAATGTACCCCAGCGGGCGCGGTCAATCATGCCCTGCGGATGCTCGACGCGAAAGCCGATGGAAAATGGTTTAGCCTCCACGTACACACCGCGCTCACGCAGCGTGTGAAACGTATCGCGCGCGCTGTGGCCGATGGCGAGCACCACGTGGTCTGCGCGCAGCGTTTCACCGCTATCCAGCAGCAGGCCGCGTATCTTGCCTTGCTCGATCAGCACATCTTGCACTAGGGTTTGAAA
>JBJOQV010000434.1:0-2529 GCA_046049785.1 Pseudomonadota bacterium | reverse complement strand
AGGATGAAGGTCTGCCCAGTCTGAAAACCTGGCTGGGCGCAGCGCTCAAAACACCGCTGCAAACTCTTGAGCGCCTGATCCCGGATGAGACGCAGGTAATTGGCGCCACGCTGATTGAACTGGTAGATACGTTCGGCTGCGACCTGGTGCTCACCACCGGCGGCACCGGCCCGGCGCGGCGCGACGTCACGCCCGAGGCCACGCTGGAGGTAGCCACCAAAGAAATGCCGGGGTTTGGCGAGCAAATGCGCCAGATCAGTCTGCGCTTTGTACCGACCGCGATTCTTTCCAGGCAAGTTGCCGTGATCCGTGAAACCGCGGAGCACGCTGCGCTCATCATCAACCTGCCTGGCCAGCCCAAGTCCATCAAGGAAACGCTGGAAGGCCTGAAAGACGATGCCGGCAAGCAGATCGTGCCCGGCATCTTTGCCGCGGTACCGTACTGCATACAGTTGATTGGCGGACCATATGTTGAAACGCATGAGGCCGTGTGCAAGGCATTCCGGCCCAAATCTGCGATCAGAGCCTAACCTTACCCTCACACCATGACTGAACAATCACTGCTTGAATGCGTTGAAGTAGAAACCGCGCCAAACCCAACCGCCGCCGTGATCTGGATGCATGGCCTGGGCGCCGATGGCAATGACTTCGTACCGATTGTGCGCGAGTTTGCCATGGCCGGATGCCCACCCATCCGCTTTGTGTTTCCGCACGCACCCACCATGCCGGTCACCATCAACGGCGGCTACGTGATGCGCGCCTGGTACGACATTTTCGGCGCAGATCTGGTGCGGCGCGAGGATGAAAGCGGCATCCGCCAGTCTGCGGCGCAAATCGAAGCGCTGATCGCACGCGAAAAAGCGCGCGGTTTGGCGGGCGACCGGATTGTGCTTGCCGGCTTTTCGCAAGGCTGCGCCATGACGCTGTTTACCGGGCTGCGCCATGCGCAGCCGCTGGCCGGGTTGATTGCCTTGTCGGGTTATCTACCTATCGCTGAGAAGACCGCGGCAGAGCGCAGCAGCGTGAACCAAAACACGCCCATCTTCATGGCGCATGGCACGCATGACGGTGTAGTCCCCATCGGCCGCGCAGAAGCGTCGCGTGACGCACTGACGCGGCTTGGCTATGCGGTGCAGTGGCACAGCTATCCAATGCAGCACGGCGTACATCCCGACGAGATTGATGCGATTGCAGCGTTTCTTAGCAAGGTGCTTGGCTAAACGCGGCACTACCACGCCGCGTATTTACTCAAACTTGAGGGAATTAAAGGGCATCTACGCAATATCCATGCGCTTTTTCAGGCATTTTTGCTTGAAAAGGCGCATGGATATTGCGTAGAGCATTTGAAAATGCTGTTTTTCGTCCAAAACTCCCGGTCAACTCCGCCGCAAACGTGCTTGCAGTGCCGCCAGCGGCGCCGTGAAATGCGTGCCAAGCTCGGCATAGGCGGCATGCACCGCGCGCGCTTCACCCGCCAACTTGCGCGCAGCGTCACGCGCGCCTGTATCGATCAAACAATCCGCCAGCGCGATCATCGCCTGCGCAAGCCACGGGCTGTTTGGTGCTTCAGTTGCCCTGCGCAGCGCCAAAGCTTGCGAAAGCGCCGCCTGCGCCACCACAGGCTGGCCACTGTAATGCTGCGCAAGGCCAAGCCGCAACGCCGCCTCGGCCTCCAGCCGTGCAAAGTGTTTGCGTGCCGGCGAGCCGCTCACATGGTCGAGCGCTTGCTGCGCAAGCCGAGCGGCGCCGGCGTAGTCTTTCTGCAGCCAGCTGGCGTGCGACAGTGCGAGGTTTGAACTCGTTTCATCCATACGCACCAGCAATTGCGTGGCGTGGGCCGGCATTGCAACAGATTGCAAGGCGCGCTGCGCAGCAGCAGCATCACCTTGCACCAATGCGAGCTTGGCGCGCTCAATCACGTACCGGTTTGCGGTGTGAGGCTGCACGCCCGCGCCGCTGGCGGCGTGCCAGAGTTGCTCTGCTTCGCCCAGCGCATCCACAGCCTGCTGATATTTTCCCAGCGCAGCGAGCGCTTGCACATGCAGCAGCAAGGTGCGCGCCAGCGGTGCCGATCCGGGGAGTTGCTGGCGCAGGTCTTGCGCTTCGCTGGCAAGCAATTCCTGCGCGGCAAGCAATTGCCCCTCTGCCAGCTTGGCCGTGCCGAGCAATCGCTTGGCGGCGCTGACCGCATCGGGCGTCGCACCCGCATCTTTTTGCTGCAGCTGCGCGAGTACGCTCTGCAATATCTGCATGCCCTCTTCGCGCCGGCCGCTGGCGTGCAGAAATCCGCCCAGCTTTGCCTTGGTCTGCAGTGTGCGGCCATCCAAAAGCCCATTGATGCGCTCAGACAGTGCCAGCGCCGCGCGAAAGTGACGCTCCGCTTCATCAAACTGCTGAGCTGAAGCGAGCGATTCTGCCAGCCGCACCATGGGAGTGAGCGACCATGCAGACGGCCCGCCGGTATGTTTGTCGGCAAACTCTACTGCTTCGCGCTGCCCTGCAACGGCTTCCAACACCTCGCCGGAATTC
>JBJOQV010000433.1:0-11403 GCA_046049785.1 Pseudomonadota bacterium | reverse complement strand
TAGGCGGCATGCTCATTGCACGAATGCCTCTAGACCACTCTACGCAATATCCATAAGCTTTTTCAGCCTGTTTTGCTTCAAGAGGCGCATGGTTATTGCGCAGAAGCATTCGATTGCTGGCTCAATCAAGGCGCACTCGCCTCCTCGCTGCCAATCTGCCGCAAGTACTGCACCAAACGCGACAAGTCGGTGTTGTTGATGGTTACGCCGCTATGCGCGCGCACAGCCGCTTCAAGCGTGGCGGCGGAGCCGTCATGCAGATAAGGCCCGGTGGCCCATACGTCGCGCAGCGTGGGCACATCCAGCCCGGTCAGCGCCGCGCCCAGGCGATTACCGCTGCTGGCTTTGAGCGTGCCAATGTTGGGCATGGCGTTGGTTGCGCTGTTGGAGAAAGCGGCGCCGCTATGGCAGGAAGCGCAGTTGCGGTTGATGAACACCGTGCGGCCCAGCGATGCGTTGCTGGTCAGCGCGCCTGTAGCCTGCCGCGTCGGGCTTTGATCAAAGGCGGTGAGCGATGCGACATAGGCTGCCAGCGCATCCAAATCTGCGCTCACGCCAGCCTTGGGATCGCCCAGTGTTTGGCTGCGGGTGCCGGTGTTGAAGTCTGCATCACTCATCAAGCCGGAACCGCCGGCGAGCACGCGAATCTGGCCTTCAAAGTCCTGCGTTTCATCGAAATTGCTGGTCCAGTGTTTGCGGCCGTGACCCGCGCCGCGGCCACGCAGGCTGATGGTGTTGCGCAGGCCTTCACCAAAGCCGGTCAAGTCCCAGGTGCGGCCGTCGTGCCCGCCATCGTTGTGGCAAGTGGCGCAGCTCATGTAACGGTCACGCGACAGGCGCGTATCACGCGCGTCGTAGAACAGCTTTTTGCCGGCGAGCACTTGCGCGGTGAGTTTTTCCGTAGTCACCGCGCCAAGCAGCGCTACGCTTGGCGCACTCAACTGACCTTGCGTCAGCAGCGGCTGCAGGTCATACACGCCCACCGTACGATCCATAAAGTTGTTGACATACAGTTTGGTGTTGTCGGGTGAGACCAGCAGCGACTGCGGCGCGAAGCCGGTGTCGATCCGCATCAGCTCACGGCGGCGGTGCGCGTCCAGCACAGCGATTTCACGGCTGGTCTCCAGTGCCACGAACAGGAATACGCCGCTATTGTCGTACGCCGCAGCGCTGGCCACACTGGCATTGTCATGGTCGATGCGTCCGGCATAGTCTTCGGCGCCGGCGGGCAGCACAATGCGCGAACTGATGGCGCGCACTGTGTTCTGGAAGTTCAGACCGTTGCCATCGCGCAATGCGCCGCGCTGGATGTTGTCTTGCTTGGAGGGCACAAAAGCCTGCGTGCCGTCTGGCGAGATGGCTGGCGCGTGCAGATAGTTGGGAATGCCGCGGCCTTGATTTTCAAAATCGGCCTTGTCGCTATTGCGCAGAACAATGGTGCGCACGACGGCATAGGGGTTATTGCGGTTGACCTGCACCACCTCACCGCCGCGCACTACGCCGCCCGCGTTGGGGTCTACCGTGGCGGTTGCCTCGCCCGGCATGAAGGGCGTGACAAAGCGCGAGACGTAAATCGCAAACTGGTCCGATGCGATCGACAAATGGCGCGGATTGGCACCCACATTCACTGCGTTGTGGTAGCTGTACTCTACGGTGCGGAACTTGCGGATTTGCCCCAGAGCTTCCAGGATCACCATGGCAATGGTGCCATCTGGTGTCATGGCAATGCCGTGCGGCTGCGAGGCGCGCGGCAGATTGATGGTGCGCACCACCTGGCCCAGATTCGGGTCGATCACCGAGATACTGGCGCTTTGCTTGTTGGTGACCCACAGCATGCCGGTGGATGCGCGGGCAATCGAGCGCGGCGCAGCGCCCACGGCTACCTCAAACAGCTTGGTATTGGTCACTGTGTCAAACGCGCTGACGGTGTCATTGTCCTGATTCACAACCCACAGCCGCGGGTTGCCGCCGGCGAGTGCATCCCACGCGAGCAATGATGACTGCGTGGGCTTGCGCGTGGTGAGTGCCAGGCCAATCCTTTGCATGAAGGTGCGTGATTGCACCTGCCCGCTTACATCGCGCGCGGTGACAGTCACAAAATACACCCCAGGGCCGGGGAAGTTGTAGGACACGGTGGGCGACATCGACCACGGCGTATCGACCGAGCCGTCACCAAAGTTCCAGCTGTATTGCGTGCCCGCGCCATTGGCCGATGCGGAGTAGGTCACTGCATTGCCTGAGATGGCTACTGCCGGTGTGCCCGGCTGCTGCAACACCAGTGGCGCAAAGCTGCCCAGCGTCCACAAGAACGAAGTAGACGCTACGGCCGTTCCATCGCTTGCCGCAACAGTCACAAAATAGTTGCCGAGTTTTTGCGGTGTGCCGGTCATCCACCCGGTGGCCGGATCGATGGTCACGCCGGGTGGCAGACCGCTGGCGGTGTAGCGCAGCACATCGCCGTTAGGGTCGGTCGCCTGCGCGCGCACGGATACCGCATTGCCGGCAAGGCCGCTCTGATCGGCAATCGCTGTCATCACCGGCACTTGCGCAGCATCGCGCGCGGGCGGCACATTCACACGCACAATCTTTGCCACCGAAGGAACACCGTTACCATCAAATGCAAACAGCATGTAAAAGCCCGGCGGCGTATCGGTCATGCGTGAAGGCATATGCACCTGTACCGTCTGCGCACCGTCAACTGGCGCTTCCACGTGAAACGGCAGGTCAACAAAGCGCTGATCGCTGTTCCACGTATGCGATGCCGAGCCCGAGCGCACCAGCGTCACGCGCGACAATGGCCCAGCACCGGTCTGCATGGCAAACGTATTGCCCGGCTCCACCACCGTAGGTGCGGTATTGATGACCGGCCGCGGCGCGCGGTTACCGGCTGCGTCAAACAGGTAGGCGGGGTAATAGATCTCTGCATTGGTGTTGTTTTGCGGGCCTGGCGCGCCGCCACCAGCCACCAGCACGGTGGCATCGGGCATCAATAGCGATACCGAGTGATACAGCCGCGCCTTGACCGCGAGCGGGCCGATGATCCATTGGCCCGTCACCGGATCCCACACATCGGCGCTATAGCTCACGCCGTTCATCACGTTCCATTCCAGACTGCCGCCGGTGGCAAGCACACGGCCATCGGCCATGACAGAGGTGCTGCCCAGCACCCGCTGCGTGTTCGCGGCCTCGGTGGGTACGCGCACCGGTGCGCCGCTGTTCAGATTGATTACTGTGGCGGAGTTGGAGTTGGAGGCCAGCTGCAAAATCATCCCGGGCCGGTACATCGCCGAACCATTACTGTTACCGCTTTGCGCACTGGGGATGGTTCCGGCCATGGTGATCGTGCCGGTGCCCGCCGGATCGATGTAGTACTGCCGCGTACCACCGTCAAAACCAAAGATACGGCCATCCGGAGCAATCCAGTTGCGTGGGTACATCCAGCTAAAGCTCGAAGTATCTGCGCTTGAGAGAAGACGGAACGTGCCGTCGAGCTGCCGCACCTCGGGCCGGTCTTGCCCGCCCGCGCCGCCCTGCACATAGATTTCACCGTTCATCAGCGTGGTGGTGGACGAATACCAGCGCGCCCGGTTCATGTTGATGCCGCGCTTGAGCGAATTGTCGCGGTAGTCAAACAAATTGGAGTTGTTGTTGCCGGTGTTGGTTGTGCGTGTGCCGGTCCAGTTGTCGCCGCCGGCGATGAAGGCCTCGCCGGTCAGCGGCAGCAGCGTTTGCGAGCTGCAGAAAATATCCGTTGCACTGCCGTTGGGGTAGCTCGTGTGTGCTTCGATTCCGGTGCCCAGCGCCGGATCCCACACCGCGTAGTCAAAGAACGCGGTCTGCTGGCCATTGGGGCGCGTGCCGTAGCTCATCACCCGGCCATCGGGCAATACCAGCGCGTGGATCGGAATCACTGGCCAGGGCACGACCGGCCCCCACTGGCCGCCCACCTGCGGCGTGGTGTCAAAGGTCTTGCGTTTGCCGGGCGCGGCGTTGCTGCGGTCAGGCGCGTCCTGCGGCACCATCGCGTAGCCCACGCTGAACTCCGGCGGCATGTCTGGCTGCGTGCTGATACCGCTGGCATCAGTGCCTTCCAGCAGCGGATCTCCACCGCCGCCGCAGGCAACGACGCTGGCGCCCAGCGCGAGCGCGGCCAGCAATTGAACCGCAGATCGATTGCGCGCACCCATGGTACGCGCGGCCCCTATGAGGTTTTTCATTTTCCAGCTCCCTGATGCTGCAGATCCACCGGCGCCGCTTTTGGATGAGCTTTTGACACCGAACCTCATCCTAGGGAGCGCAGAAGTGTTGTGCAATCGTCAACCGGCGTTGAACGGTGCGTTTAACTAGAACCCGGTAGCGCGTTGTGCGCTGTGCGCGTTTTCGTTTCATTTGGCTTACGCCGCGCGCTGCCTAAGACAGGTGAGTGCGTGGATTGACTAAATGTGCTTTAGCCAAGCTAAAAGGTGGAATGCTGATTGCTTCTGCGCTAGAGTGTTTTGGAGGGCTGCGTATTCCCGCGGCCCCGAGCCCGCCTCAGGAGGTGTGCCATGCGTGCTCTGCTCATCGCTGCCGCAATCGTCACGGCTTGCGTCTTATCTCCCGCAACCCAGGCGCAGACCACCCGCAATGACACGTATGCAGCGCGCAATACCGCGCTGGCGCAGGAGCTGGCCGACTCGATGGTCACCATCCGCGCACAGATTGTTGATGGCGCCGCCACGGCAGAAACACTGGGCCGCGCGCGTGCCGGATCGGGCATTTTGATCGGGCCCAATCTGGTGTTGACAATCGGCTATCTGGTGATGGAGGCCGACAAGGTTGAAGTGGTGGGGCCGGACGGCAAGACCACACCGGTAACGCGGATTGGCTATGACCACACGACCGGCTTTGGCCTTTTGCGCACGCTGCTGCCGGTGCGCGGCAAGGCGCTGGACCTGGGCGACTCCGATGCGCTGCCGGCGCAAAGCAAGGTGCTGACGATCGGCGCGGGCGAAGACGAAGCGGTGGAAATTGCCGTGCTCGCGCGCGAACGCTTTGTGGGCAGTTGGGAATACGCGATTGACCGCGCGATCTACACCTTCCCGCCGGTAGAAAACTGGAGCGGTTCGGCGCTGGTGAGCGAAGACGGCAAGCTGGTGGGTGTGGGCTCACTCATTCTGCGCAACGCGGCGGGTACCGATATGCCCGGCAACATGTGGGTGCCGGTGAATCTGCTCAAACCCATTTTGAACGACTTGGCTGAGCGCGGCCGCGCCAGCGGCGCTGTTAAACCATGGATGGGCATGGCGGTGGACGAAACGGCCGGTGCCTTGGTGGTCTCACGCGTCACGCGCGGCGGCCCGGCGCATGCAGCCGGCGTGCGGCGCGGCGATGTGGTGGTGGGCGTGGGCAACGTGAACACCAAGAGCCTGGCCGAGTTTTTTGACAGCGTGTGGGCCACCGGCGCGCCGGGCGTACAGGTGAAAGTGCGCATGCTGATCGACAGCGGCGCACGCGATGTGACCATCACCACCATGGACCGGCGCGACTTTTTGCGGCAGCAAACCGTGCAGTGATGCGTTAGGCAGGCCCGGCATGTTTTTGAGAGCAAATTGAACCGCTTTTAGAAGGCTCTACGCAATATCCATGCGGGTTTTCAGCCACTTTTGCCTGAAAAAGCGCATGGATATTGCGTAGAGGCAAATCCAATTGGATCAACGGCGCACGGTTTCAAGCACTAACCGCTGCCGCCCAGGGCGCAGGATCAACACTCAAGTCGGGGTGTCCGCCCAGTAGCTCCACCGCAAAGTCGACAAACGCCCGCACCCGCGCGGGCAGCTGCTTGCGGCTGGGGTAGTGAATGAATAGCTGCAAGCCTTGCAGCGTATGTTCTGGCAGCAGCAGTTTGAGCCGCCCGGCCTTGAGCGCGTCCAGCGCGGCTGGCTGCGGAATTTGCGCAATGCCCAGCCCAGCCTCGCATGCGGCCAGCAAACTGCGGTAGTCGCTGCACACCAAATGGCCCGCCAGCGGCAACATGCGCGGCAGCATCGGCCCGGCGCCCGCGCTGTTCTCGGCGCGCGCCTGCACCATGAACGGGGTGGGCTGCGGCCGGTCAGTAAAGTGCGCCGCCAGCAGACGATGCTGCGCCAGTGCATCCAAGGATGCCGGTACGCCGTGCTGCGCAAGGTAGCTGGGCGCGGCGCACATCAAGAGGCGCAGCGGCCCCAGCGGGCGCGCGACAAACGCTTCGTCTTGCAGCGCGCCGACGCGAATGCCCACATCAAAGCGCCGGCCAATTAGCGGGTTGGCGTCTTCACTGAGTTCCAGATCAAGATCAATTGCCGGGTAGCGCGCAAAAAACTGCGGCAGCGCAGGCACCAGATACAGATACGCCACCGGCGACACCGCCGTGACGCGCACGCGCCCGGTGGGCGAGCCGGCGTCTTCTGTGGCCTGACGGCAGGCCAAATCAAGCTCCGCCAGTGGCTGGCGGCACTGCGCCAGAAACACCTCGCCTTCTGCAGTCAGGCTCAATTGCCGCGTGCTGCGCGCCAGCAAACGCACGCCCAGCTGCTGCTCAAGCCGGCTGATGTTTTGGCTGACCGCCACCGCGGAGATGCCTAGCGCACGCCCGGCCTTGGCAAAACTGCCCAGCTCCGCGGTGCGCACAAAGTTCAAGATGCCGCGCAGGCTTTCCATGCTTGAGAGACTATTCCAAAGTTTATATTTGGAGTCTAAGAATCATTACGTCGATTGTCTAGCGTTAAAGGGCTGCGTACAGTGCTGATACCGCATCGATCGGTTATCGATAAGCAACAAAAACGAGAGGAAAGCAATGAAATACTTGTTACTGTGCCAGATCAAACCTGCGCAAATGGCTGACATTTCCCCGGACGCAGAACAACACATGATGAACGCCATGATGGCCTACAACCAGCAGCTGATCGGTGCCGGCGCCCTGGCGGCGGCCGGGCAATTGAATATGCCGCACGAGGCGATCGTTGTCAGCGCCGCCAGCGGCGCGCCGACCCAAGCGCGCGGCCCCGCGCTGGCCGGCGACACGCAGATTGGCGGCTACTACGTGGTGGATGTTGCGTCAGAAGAAGAAGCCGTGGCCTGGGCCGCCAAATGCCCGCTGGCGCAGTTTGGTGCGCTTGAGGTGCGCCAGATTGTGTTTTCGCCGCTGTGAGCATGGGCGCTGCCTTCGTCCAGCCCGGTGCCGGCCATATCGCGGCATTTGTGTTGATTGCGCTGGGCGTGCTGGCTTGGCTGGTGCGCCCACTGCGGATCGCGCCGCGCGCGGTGCTGCTGCTGCTGGGCTGGCAAACGCTCATCGCCAGCTTCGCGCTGGTGGGATACTTCGCCCGCTTCGATCAGCCATGGCGTGCGCTGCCGCTGGTGGCCCTGACACTGGCGGCTGCCGTTTGGCTGGCGCACCGGCCATGGCACACGGCCATCGGACGGTGGTTGGCGCAAACGCCGGTGTGGGCGTGGGCGGCGCTGCAAACCTTCCGGCTGCCGCTGGAAGTACTGCTGTACAGCCTGTATGCACACGGCGTCATCGGCAAGCACATGACCTGGGCAGGATATAACTTCGATGTGCTGATTGGCGTCACCGCGCCCGTGATCGCGTGGTTGTTGTTTCGCTATGGGGACCGCCGCGCTGTCCGCAGGCTTGCGCTGCTTTGGAATCTTGCCGGGCTTGTATTGCTGGCCAACATCGTGCTGATCGCGGTGCTGTCCATTCCGTTCCCGTTCCAGTGGTTCACCGCCGAACCCGCCAACCGTTTCGTGGCGCAGCTGCCGTTTGTTTGGTTGCCGACTTTTCTGGTGCCCATCGCATTGCTGGCGCACCTGTGCAGTGTGCGCCTGCTGCGCCGTGCCCACACCCGTTTATCTCAATTGGTTTAACACTTTAAGGACTTACCTCATCATGACGACCCTGACGATGCCCCACATCACGCTGTTGTTCGCCGCTTGTGCCGCGCTTTTTCAAGTCGCTCTGACCGCGCTGGTGATTGCCCACCGTGCGCAAAAAGACATCCCCTTTCTGGATGGTGGCGACACCGCGCTGCTGCGCCGCATGCGGGCGCACGGCAACTTCACCGAGACCATGCCAATTGCGTTGCTGCTGCTGGGCTTGCTTGAGCTGCACGGTCTTGGCAGCCCGTGGTTGTGGACATTTGGTGCGGCGCTGATGCTGGGCCGCTTGGTGCATGCTTACGGCCTGCTGACGCCGGGCGTTCTCTGGGCGCGCGTGAGCGGCATGCTCGCCACACTGGCAGTCATCAGCATCCAGGCAATAGCCTGCTTGTGGATCTTTATCGTTTAGTCCGGCTGCGCCAACGGAGGCTTTGAACCGTGCGGGAGCCGGAGCCTGCGCACAATCAATGCCTCCAACCAGCATCAGATTTGAATCAGCTTCGCGGTGTTGACGCCAGAGTCTGCAACGCTTGCTCGACACACATGTCGGTGCTGTGGCCTATAGGGAACGATTTACCGCACAGCAGCTGCAACTTAAGCACAACCTCGTAATCCTGACAGTTCAACACCGACGCGTCAGTGCATCAAATGGGGCCTCCATTCCCTGGAGGTTCTCATGTCAGTCATCAACGAAATCGAATTGAACAATAACGAAGCACTCGTTGCTCCCGCGCGCACGAGGTCTACACATACAGAACCGGTCTTGCTGGATGCAGTCGAGCGGCGTATGGCGCAGAAATTCCTGCCACGGCGCAACGAGCTGTGGACCGACCGATTTTTCGTGCAAGGGCGCACCCCCGGTCCCAATGCCGTGCGGCTGGACGGTAATGACTACCTTGGACTCAATGGCCATGAGCACATCATCCGGTCACAGGCTGAGGCGCTGCAGCGCAATGCCGACTCAGTCATCCAGTCGGGCGTATTCCTCTCAGATGCGCATCCAACACACGCGTTTGAGAAACGTTTGGCTGCGTTTGTTGGCAAGGGCAATAGCGTGCTTTGCCAATCGGGATACTCCGCAAATATTGGCCTGCTGCAGGCCATCGCGGATCAAGATACGCCCATCTATATCGATGCGCTCGCACACGCATCGTTGTGGCAAGGCGCTTCGATTGCCGGCGCACCGACGCATATGTTCCGCCACAACGATGCCGAGCATCTGGGCAAACAGATCGAACGTCATGGCCCCGGCATCGTGCTTGTTGATTCGGTCTACAGCACCGTCGGCTCTGTGTGTCCACTTGCGGCGATGGTGCAAGTCACGGAGCAGTACGGCTGCATGATCGTGGTGGATGAGTCGCACTCACTGGGTACGCATGGCCCCGGAGGTCGCGGGCTCACGGTGGCGCTCGGTCTGCAAGACCGCGTGCATTTCATCACCGCAAGCCTGGCCAAGGCGTTTGCTGGCCGGGCGGGCTTTTTCACGGTACCGGAGCGTCTGCGCCACTACGTGTTGCTTGAAAGTTTTCCCAATGTATTCAGCTCCTGCCTGTTGCCCCACGAGGTGATTGGGTTGGCCGCGACACTGGACGTGATCGAAATTGCGGATGCAGCGCGTACACGTTTGTTCGCCCATACCCGCAAGCTGCGCGAAGGCCTCACGCAGGCGGGCTATCCGATCGCGCACGGCAGTGAGCAGATCATCGCGCTGGAAGCTGGGCCGGAAGTGGAGACGATGCGGCTGCGCAACCACCTGGAGGATCAGGGAGTATTTGGCGCCATGTTCTGCGCGCCAGCGACCAGCAAAAACCGCTCGATGATGCGCATGACGGTTTCAGCCGCGCTGACCGATGCGGAAGTCGACCATGTGGTGCAGGTTGCGCAGGACATCGCGCCAAAAGTACGCCCGCAGGACTGGCCGATTGCCAAGCGCAAGGGGGTTCACAAAAACCGCGACTGACCCGCTGGCATCTGGCGAAACTGCGCGAACGAGACCGCTTGCGGCAACAGCGTGCTTTTTGCCGCAACGACCGGCGGGTCCCGCAGCAACGGAAACGCCGGGCACGCACCCGCACCGCCCTGCTGGATGCCGGCCGGCAGCTCGACAGCGAGCAGGTGCGTCCCCGCGCGCACCTGCTCACTGAGCGCGACCGGGTGGCCGGCCTCGACCAGCATGTCTGCGAGTTCTTTGAGCGACGTAGCGGTTTCCAGCTGCAGCCACTGCATCTGGCCGGTGGCGGTAATGCCCAGGACGCCGAACGGTTCGGGCAGGATGGCATGCTCAACCCAGCCGGAAGACTTTGCCTGTGCATTGACTGCGGCCGCAAACCCGGGGTTGGCCAGCAACTGCTGCTGCGCCGATGAAAGCTTAAGCTGCAGCGCCTCGCCGCTCTGGCCCGCACCTTCGCTGCGCAAGACGGACACCACGGTCACCAGCCGCTCAAGGCTGTTGGGCGCATGCTTTGGAATAAAGTGGTCAATCAGCCCGCGGTTGAATGCATCCACTGCAAGCTGCTCGTCAGCCTGGCCAGTCAAGAGCACGCTCTTGCCCGGCCAATGCTTGAGCTGCTCAAGCACTGCCAGGCCATTCATCGCGGGCATCTGGTAATCCACTACCAACACGGTGGCCAGCTCAAACCGTGCGTGGCTGGCGTACAGGTTGTCTGCCAGACCTTCCAGCAGCGATCCCGGCGCCTCGCTACCGGCAACCAGTTTGGCCATGGCAAGTTTTTGGCTTTGCCAGCGCGGTACTTGTCCCAGCAGGTAGTCGATGCAGCGCTGCGGCTTTTGAAAATACTGACACACAAAATCATCCGGCATCGCTATCGACAGCCCATCCAAAAAATGACGCTCGTCATCCAAGAAAACGACGGTGCCCGGATACTCAAGCATGGAAATGTTCACGCGCTTTGCTCCTTTCTTTCAATGGGCAGAGTTACGGTGAATCGAGTGCCTGCACCTTCTTGCGATTCCAGCGCAATGGTTCCGCCCGCGCGCTGTATAACCTGCTTGCAGAACATCAACCCAAGGCCATGGCCGCTGGACTCATGGGTTGTAAAGAACGGCTCGAACACGCGCTCGCGCACGGCCAGCGGCATGCCAACCCCGCGGTCGGCAAATATGAGCTGCCCGGTTTGACCAGAGGTTGTTACGGTGATTGAAACATCGCCCGGCACTGGATCGCGCTGTGTTGCCACCACAGCGCGCAGAGCATTCTTCAACAAGTTCGTCACTATCTGTGCAGTCAAGAGATTTGAGCCTCGAAACGTGTAGTCAGCCGCAACCGAAACCTCCACGCACTGGGCAAGCGCCGTATCCGTAAATGGATAGCCTGCAATTGCCTCCTTCACCACCCGGCCCATGAATACGGACTCACGCGCGCCTGTGGCCACAAGCAAGCTGGAATTGCTGATCTGCGTATCGATTTGATGGTTCATCAGCCGCACCAATTGCACAATCTTTTCCACCTGCGGCTGCATCGCAGCCACGCCGGCGAACGCG
>JBJOQV010000432.1:0-4772 GCA_046049785.1 Pseudomonadota bacterium | reverse complement strand
AGCGTACCGTGCTCGCGCTGCAGGCGCGCGGCGGCAAGGCCAGCGTAGACGTGAGCGCGCTGCCGCGCGGCGGTGCGTTTGAGGTCGGCCTATCCAATGGGCTGAACGTGCAAACGCTCACTCTGGCGCGTTAACGCAGATCTCAGCACCGCGTAGATATCCGCGTCCAGCACGCGGGGGGTGCTTGCACATGCTGCGGCCAGTTCAGCCGCCGCAGCATGCGTTTTGACGCTGCCCAGGACGCACCACTGGTCCGCCACGATCCAGTCCTGCACAAAGCGCGCGGGATGGTGTTCAACGATCGCGATCGCGCCCGCGTAGGGCCAGGGTTCTAAACGGCGCGGATGCAGCGCGTCGAGCACCCGCGCGGTGTGGCTGGCGATATCCTCAACGCCTTCACACGCCCCCATGCACTTGCGCATCTGCCGCGCAAAGCAGCGTGTGCCCACCAAGCCTTTTGCTGCGCGTTCCAGTCCAAGCGTCTTGGCGCACAGCGCATGTTCACCACACAGCGCCAGCAGGCTTGCGCGGGCGGATGCGCGCGAACCAAAAGGCCCAAACCACGCATGCTGCGCGGCTTGCGGCGGCTGCCAGTTGATCACCTTCTCGTACAGCGGTTTGCCTTGTGCATCGAAGCGCAGCATCACCGCGTTTTCCTTGCGGCGCATCGCGATGTTGTGCGCGGGCAGACGCTCTTTGATCAGCTGCGCCTCCAGCACACAGGCGGAAATGTCGCCCGCAGTTTCAACGTGCTCGATTCGCTGCGTTTCCTGGATCAGACGCAGCTCGCGTTCGCTACGTACATCGTAAAAATGCGCGGCAATTCGGTTTTTGAGCGTGATGCTTTTGCCGATGTAAAGCGGATGTGCGTTCAGGCCGTAGAACAAATACACGCCCGGCGCGTTTGGAATCTCATCCAGCAGCGCTGACGAAAGATGGGGCGGAATGCTGGCGCGCTTCATCACGGCCTTGACCGCATCTTGAATCTGCCCGGCCGGCAGGCGCGCATAGAGTTTTTGCGTTAGCTGCCACAGCAGCCGCGCATCGCCCAGTGCGCGGTGGCGCTGAGAAACATCCAGACCAAACCGCGCAATGATCGCATCCAGGCCGTGGCCCTGCGCCTGCGGATACAGCGCGCGCGACAGCCGCACGGTGCACAGTGGTTTGGTGTGAAAACTTTGTTCCAAACGCGCAAACTCCGCCTTGAGAAAGCCGTAATCAAAGCGCGCGTTATGCGCCACGATCAGCCGGCCCGCCAGTTTTTCCTGCAGCAGCGGCGCCACGTCTTCAAACGCTGGTACGTCTCGCACCATATCGTTGCTGATGCCGGTGAGATAAGTGATTTCCGGCGGAATGCTTTGCCGCGGATTGATTAGCTGCGACCATTCTTCTGTCACCACGCCTTGGTCTACCAGCACCAGGCCAACTTCCGTAATGCGCTCGCGCGCCGGACTCATGCCGGTGGTTTCAAGATCAAGAAAGGCGATGCGCGGTGCGAACATCTGCCAAGCATAGTGCGCACCCTAGTGGGGCGGAACTTTGAAGCAACCGGGCACATCCAAGTGCGGATGTCTGGCGTACATAGGCCGCAGCGAGTACGCTCGGTGCCTGGCGGCGGGCATTGCCCGGCAGCGCCTGCCTTCCCTTTGTCTACACAACTAGGTTCTGGAGAAAATGATGCATCGTAAAAGTACAGCCCTCGCGCTCTCAGCTCTCGCACTCAGCCTTACCGCTTGTGGCGCAATGTCCCCCGGTAAGCCAATGACAGCCATGGTGGAAATGAAACCTACGGCATCCGCCGCTGCAGCAAACCTCTCACCCGCTGGAACTGTGACGTTTACTCAGGTGCCGGGCGGCAAAGTCTTGGTGGATGCAAAAATCAGCGGACTCAAGCCCAACAGCGAGCATGGTTTTCACGTGCATGACGTGCCCGATTGCTCAGGTGACGGAACCAAGACCGGCGGCCACTTCAACCCAGACAACCATCCGCACAATCACCCCAAAGAAGCCGCGCGGCACGCCGGCGCCATGTTCAACGTAAAGACCGATGCAAACGGCACGGGGACTTTGAAGCAGGAGGTGGATACGGTGACGCTCGCCGAGGGCAAGTACAGCATCATCGGCCGGCCGCTCATCGTGCACCGCGACCCGGACGACTACAAGTCGCAGCCGCTCGGCAATGCGGGCCCGCGTGTTGGTTGCGGAATTATCGCAAAGTCATAACGCAATATCCATGCGGGTTTTGGAGGAAAAATGCTCCAAAACCCGCATAAACAGTGCGTAGCGCTATTTTTTAACATCCAACATCGTGCCGCGGCATCTTTTGGCACCGCAGCGGCATTCATAATTCAAGCGGTCTTGCTTGGTAACTTTGCCCCCGAGCTGCAACTTGTAGTCGTAGTTGAGTTCTTCGCCGGCCTTGATGTTTCTCTTGGCATAGATGTAGACATGCGGGCGGTCGTTGTTATCGTCTTCTTCTTCGGCCTTGCAATTGGGCGCGCAGCAGTGGTTGATCCAGCGCGCGGCGTTGCCGCCATAGCTGGCATCGATGCATTCACCGGTTTCCAGCGAGAAGAAAAACGTGTGGAACGGATCGTCCGGGTTCCATGGGTGGCGGCGGTCGGCCTCGGCGTCTGAGATCAGCTCGCCTTTGTATTCGATGATGCGCGTGCCCTTGGCAATGTCCACCGCGGCAAACACGCCTTTGCCATGCACGCCGCTTTTTTTGACCTGATACAACTTCTTTTCCATTTACTGTTTTTCCATGAACGTACTGAATCGTTGCAGCCCGTCGGCCAGCCGCGCGGGCGAGCTGGCAAAACACCAACGGATGAAACCTTCGCCTTCCGGCCCAAACGCGCTGCCGGGTGCGAGGCCCAGGCCGTAGTCGGCCGCGAGTTGTTTGCACACGGAGAGCGCATCCGTCATGCCGTCAATCTTGAAAAAAGCGTACATCGCGCCGTCGGGCTTGCTCAAGGTCACGCGCGGCATGGCGGATAAGTGCGCCACGATCATGTCGCGCGCTTGACCAGCCTGTTGGATGAAGCTGTCCGTCGTCGCCTGCCCCTGCTCAATTGCGGCCACGCCGGCGTGCTGCACAAAACTAGGTGCGCAAGAGGTGTTGAACTCGATCAGCTTTGCCAGATGCGGCATCACATCGGCGCGCGCAGTCAGCCAGCCTAAGCGAAAGCCCGTCATCGCCCAGGTTTTTGAAAAGCTGTTGACGGTGAAGAGGGCATCGTTTTCATCAGCAATGTCTAAAAAGCTTGGCGCACGCTCGCCCGGTGTGCCGGCGTAGTACAGGCGCTCGTACACCTCATCAGCAAACAGCCAAATGCCGTGCTTGCGGCAATGCGCCAGCACGGTGTGTTGATCGGCGGCGCTCATCGTCCAGCCGGTGGGGTTGTTGGGTGAATTGATGATCAGCGCTTTGGTGCCGGGCCGCGCGGCGGCCAGCAACGCATCCATATCCAGCTTGAAACCCTGCGCCGTCATCGTGAGCGGTACGCGCACCACATCGGCACCCATGATGGTGGGAATGCCGATCAAATTGGGCCACACTGGCGTGACCGCCACCACGCGGTCGCCCGCATTCACCACCGCCTGCATGCCGATCATCAGCGCATTCACGCCGGCGCTGGTCACGGCAATGCGCTCCGCGCTCATCGGTTTGCCGTGCAGCTTGGCGGTGTAGCGCGCAATCGCTTCGCGTAGCAGCGGCTCACCCAGGTTGGTGTTGTAGAGCGTCTGGCCGCGCGCGATGGAATCGTTCAGCGCGGCAACCGCTGCGGGTGGCGGTGGATGATCGCTTTCGCCAAACCAGAAGGCCAGTACGTCGCTGCGGTGCATGGCGGCGTTGGCCACCTCGCGGATCCGGCTGGCGGGCATGGCGGCGATGGCGGCGCGAATATCTGGCATTGGGCTGGGCGATTTGGGCAGAAATGCAAAACCGCGATTGTTGCATGCCACTTGCCTGGTGCCACGAGCCAAGTGGCATGGACGATTTCGCAACCACCTTGTCAAGCTGCTTTACCTGCGCTGCTACCCAGGCACTGCGCAAGCGTGAAGTGTTGGCTGCGGCGCGTAAACGGCTCCCATGTTATGGGGAGTGCAACGATTTTTCACATCTGTGCCAATGCTTTTGCGTCGGCCGCTTCGTAGACTTGCAGGCAGAACAAGCCAACCAGAAACGTCCCCCACTTTCATGAAGTTCGGCTACACCGCTTACCAGATCCTGCGCGTTGAGCGCGGCGCTACAGCCGCTGAAATTGCCGCGGCGCATGCCCAGTTGTCTGAAGCGGCTCGCATGCGTACCGATCTGCCCGAGCGGGTGCGCGTCAATTTGCAGCGCAGTTTGGACGATGCAGTGTTCACGCTGTCCAGCGCGGCGCTGCGTGCGGAGCATGACGCATGGATTGCGCGGCATGAAAACGGCCCGCGGCTGGATGGTGCCAACGCCTACATCTTGCCGGCGCCAGCCTCTTCTGCAGAGCCGGAAAATGCCGGGCAAGCGCCGGCTAATGCGTCCGTCAGCCGGTTTGCCAGCGTACGCAACTGGCTGGCCGCTATGCGCAAGGCCGGCAGCGCCGTGCGCATGGCTTCGCGCACGCTGCTCTGAGCACTGTGGCCGCGGCTATTCCTTGATCGGTTCGTGCGTCTGGCTATCGAGAAATTCTGGCAGGTTCGGGTCGTCAAAATGCACGTGGCCGCGCAGGTAGCGGTTGAGCTCGGGTTTGCGAAAGACGTAGCGTGACAGCTCGGTCAGCGCAAGT
>JBJOQV010000431.1:0-5757 GCA_046049785.1 Pseudomonadota bacterium | reverse complement strand
TCGATGATCAGCGTGTCGTACGCAAGCAGATCAGGATCGCCCTGCGTCTCGGCCAGCAAAATGCCGTCGGTCATCAGCTTGATCCACGCGCCCTCGTGCATGCGCTCGGTGAAGCGAATCTGATAACCCACGATTGCGCCGGGTTCGCTATTGAGTTCTTGCGCGATCCGCTTGGCCACACTGGTGGCAGCAAGCCGGCGCGGCTGCGTGTGGCCGACGAGTTTTTCTTTGCCGCGGCCCAGCGCCAGGCAGATTTTGGGCAGTTGCGTGGTCTTGCCCGAGCCGGTCTCGCCACAGATGATCACCACCGAATGCGCCGCAATCGCTTGCGCGATATCGTCCCGCACCGCGCTGACCGGCAATTCTTCAGGAAAACCGATGGACGGGAGCGGATTTCTCACAGGCACATGCCCGATCACGCTTGATCCATGCGGCTTTCCAGGCATTTGCCTTGGAAAAGCGCGTGGTGATTGCGTCTTGGCGGGGGTGCCCGGCGGATTTTGTTGCTTGCGGGGCGAAGAAACTGGCTTTTTTTGCGGGTCTGACATCTAACGCAAATTATACTTTTGACTTATGAACAAACCGGTTGAATCTGTTGCTGTTCCGTCTGCGCTGGAATTTTTTCAGGACGCGCAGTTTGTGGCCTTCTTTCGACAGGTCGCGCCCTACATCCACGCCTTCCGCGGCAGAACCTTTGTCATCGCGTTTGGCGGCGAACTGGTGGAAGCCGGCCGGCTCAATGCCACAGTGCAAGACATTTCGCTCATGCATGCGCTGGGCATCAAGATCGTGGTGGTACATGGCAGCCGCCCGCAGGTCAATGCGCAGATGCAGCTCAAAGGATTGACCGGCAAGTTTGAGCGCGGCATTCGCGTGACCGACGCGCCCGCGCTTGAGTGCGCAAAGGAAGCTGCTGGCGAGATTCGCCTGGACATTGAGGCGCTGTTCTCACAAGGCCTGCCCAACACCGCCATGCAAAACGCCCGCGTGCGGGTGGTTTCCGGTAACTTTGTCACCGCGCGGCCAGTGGGTGTGGTGAACGGTACGGACTATCAGCACACCGGCCTGGTGCGCAAAATCGATGGTGATGCGCTCAAGAATGTGATCAATAGCGGAGCAATCGCCCTGCTCTCACCACTGGGTTTTTCACCTACTGGTGAGGCGTTCAACCTGGCGATGGAGGATGTCGCCACGCAAACAGCCATCACCCTCAATGCCGACAAACTAATCTTTCTCACTGAAACGCCGCCACTCTGCGCGCAAGACGGCGCGCACATCACCGAACTGGAATATGACGATGCCGAGGTGCTGCTGAACAATGGCGCATTTGGCGCGAACGAGAGCGACTATCTGCGCCACGCCATCAAGGCCTGCAAAGGCGGCGTGGAGCGATCGCATCTGGTGCCCTTCGTGCAAGACGGCGCCACGCTACTGGAGGTGTTTACGCACGACGGCATCGGCACCATGGTGACCGAAGAAGCGCTGGAGGCGTTACGCGAGGCAACCATTGATGATGTAGGCTCCATCATCCAGCTGATTGAGCCGCTGGAGGCCGATGGCACGCTGGTCAAGCGCGGTCGCGAAAAAATCGAGCGCGAGATCGACTGCTTCTCAGTGCTGGAGCACGATGGCGTGATCTTTGGCTGCGCCGCGCTTTACCCATTTGCCGCAGACAGCATGGGTGAAATGGCCTGCCTTACCGTCGCGCCGGAAAGCCAGGGCACCGGCGATGGCGAGCGTATTCTCAAACACATCGAGCAGCGTGCAAAAAATCTGGGCTTAAAACGCTTGTTCGTACTGACCACCCGCACCATGCACTGGTTTATCAAACGTGGCTTTGTGACCGCCAGCCTGGACGATCTGCCGGCCACGCGCAAAAACAGTTACGACCGCAACCGCAATTCGCAGGTGCTGATCAAAACCTTGTGATCGGCGGACTGTGACGCGATTGTCACCGCACCAACGATCACTTATTCACGATCCTCAAGGAGTTTCCCGTGGCAAGAATGGTTCAATGCATCAAGCTGGGCAAAGAAGCTGAAGGGCTGGACTTTCCGCCCTATCCCGGCGAGCTGGGCAAAAAGCTTTGGCAGTCCGTCAGCAAAGAAGCCTGGGCCGGCTGGCTCAAACATCAAACCATGCTGGTGAATGAAAACCGCTTGAATCTGGCGGACACGCGCGCGCGGCAATATCTGGCCAAGCAAATGGAAGCGTATTTCTTTGGTGGCGCGGTAGATCAAGCCAGCGGCTATGTGCCGCCCACGCAGTAATGCGTCTTTACGGCGCCTGAACGTTGCCTGACCTAGCGCCGAGCAGCCAGGCAATCTGCACGCGATGCCTGTTGATGCTGCTGGGCGATGCCAGGCCGTCAAGTTGACTGCATAGACGCTCAAGCATTGCGAACAATTCAGATTGGGTGCAGAGGTGCTCGATTTCGATGGTTAACGGCACGCTTTTTTCCTGCCCGATCACATTTACCGCCCAATCCACCATCGCACGGCGCGCAAGCATCATGGTCTGCGGTTCAAGCGCGGCCGAGCGGGCTACAGCCGGCAGCCCGCCCCGCCTGAGTGCTTTGGTGTTTGCGGATGTATTCATGGGTTGCAAGCCAGTAAACACGCGTTATTCGAAACTGCTTGCAGACAGTGTGGCGCGAGTTGGACTTAACGTGTTTAAGAGAGTGTTAATCGCGCACGGATGTGACGCAAACATGGCATGAGCGGCCAGGCGCGCTACAAAAAACAACACAGTGCGGCGGGTCGCTTGCGCTGCAATTCTGTGAGTGGAGAGATTTAAAACACTACTCTACGCAATATCCATGAGCTTTTTCAGGCATTTTTGCCTCAAAACCCGCATGGATATTGCGTACTCTACTTTAAAACCTTGCTCCAAAGTGCTGCATCAAAGCCCACAAGCAACTGGCCGCCCGCTTCCACGACCGGCCGCTTGATCACGCTGGGCGTAGCCATCATCAAGGCGTTGGCAGACGCGGCATCCACCACCGCGGCTTTGGCCGCATCATCCAGTTTGCGCCACATCATGCCTTGGCGGTTCACTAGCTTTTCCCAGCCCACCTGCTTGATCCATACATCAAGCTGAGGCTGCGGTACGCCGCTCTTTTTGTAGTCGTGAAACGCATAGGCTACGCCCGCATCGTCCAGCCAGGCACGCGCCTTCTTCACCGTGTCGCAGTTGGGGATGCCGTAAACGGTGATCATGTGTAGTGCAGTGTGCGCACGCCGTCGTTGTCGCCAACGAGGGCCACATCGGCCTTGCGCCGCGCAAATAGCCCCACCGTGACCACGCCGGGCCACTGATTGATCCACTCTTCGGTGCGCACCGGCTCGGTAATGGCCAGGCCATGCACATCGATAACGTGATTGCCGTTGTCCGTCACCACTGTCTTGCCGTCTTTGCTGCGCAACTGTGCGCGCCCGCCCATTTGCGCAAAACGCCGCATGATCTGGTTGGCCGCCATCGGAATCACTTCCACCGGCAGTGGAAAGCGGCCCAGCGTGCTTACGCATTTGCTCGCATCCACAATGCAGACAAATTTGTCTGCCAGATCGGCCACGATCTTCTCACGCGTCAGCGCTGCGCCGCCACCCTTGATCATGTGGCCACGCGGATCAATCTCATCAGCGCCATCCACATACACCGACAGATGCGTGACCGAATTGGAATCCAGCACTGCAAAGCCGTGCTTTTGCAGCCGCTCGCGCGTGGCTTCTGAACTGGCCACCGTGCCGGCGACATCGTGCTTGATCGCGGCCAAGGCATCGATGAAAAAATTTGCGGTGGAGCCTGTACCCACACCAATGATTTGACCGCGTGGGAGAACGGCCACTGCAGCTTTGGCCACAGTTTTTTTGATCTCGTCTTGTGTCATGGGCTGTGTGTCCGTATTAACGATTGCTCGCCCCAGGAAGCGCGCCAGCAAAAATGATTGTGCGATTGTAAGTGAGTAGGCTTGAACCTCGCCGCACCGGTTTCACTATACCGGTGAACCGCCGAAATAAACCCGGCCCCCTCCCGGCGCGCTGTTGAATATCCGCCCGGCACCCTCGGCCAAACGCTTGGCTGCGTTTTGCGCCAGCGCCTGATTGCCAATCACTGTGACGCGAATGATCGGCACGGCAGCTCTACCTTACTTGCGCACTGGCGGCAGATCAGTGCAGTGCCCATCGGCCGCTTCTGCTGCAAGGCCGATTGACTCGCCAAGCGTGGGATGCGGGTGGATCGTTTTGCCGATGTCTACGCTATCTGCGCCCATCTCAATGGCCAGGCACAGCTCGCCGATAAGATCGCCCGCATGTGTGCCGACAATTGCACCGCCAATGATGCGGCCGGTTTCCTCATCAAACAGCAGCTTGGTAAAGCCTTCGTCGCGGCCGTTGGCAATCGCGCGGCCGGATGCGTTCCAGGGCAGCAAGCCTTTTTTGTACTTGCGGCCGGCAGCTTTCAGTGCGTCTTCAGTCTCGCCCACCCAAGCCACTTCAGGGTCGGTATAGGCCACGCTGGGAATCACCTTGGCGTCAAAATGCGCTTTGTGCCCTGCGGCGGCTTCTGCCGCCACATGCCCTTCATGCACTGCTTTATGCGCCAGCATCGGCTGACCAATAATGTCGCCAATCGCAAAGATGTGCGGCACGTTGGTGCGCATCTGTGAATCGACCTGAATAAAGCCGCGGTCAGTCACCGCAACGCCGGCGGCCTCTGCACCGATCAGCTTGCCGTTGGGCACGCGCCCGGCGCTAACCAGCACCATGTCGTAGCGCACGCTGTCCTTGGGCGCCTGCTCGCCTTCAAAGGTCACGTAGATGCCGTCCGGCTTGGCTTGCATCGCCGTGGTCTTCGTCTTGAGCATGATGTTGTCAAAGCGGGCGGCATTGTGCTTTTGCCAGACCTTAACCATGTCGCGGTCTGCGCCCTGCATCAGGCCATCCATCATTTCCACTACGTCTAGCCGGGTGCCAAGCGTGGAGTACACCGTGCCCATCTCCAGCCCGATAATGCCGCCGCCCAGCACCAGCATTTTCTTCGGAATCGTGCGCAGCTCCAGTGCGCCGGTGGAATCGATAACGCGCGGGTCTTCTGGAACAAACGGCAGGCTCATCACGCGCGAGCCGGCAGCGATGATCGCGTTTTTAAACCGCACTGTCTGCAACTTGCCTGTGCCCGCGCTACCCGTGCCCTCTGTCAATTCAACCTTCAAATGAAACGGATCAACAAACTTTCCGTTGCCGCGCACCACCGTGACCTTGCGCATCTTGGCCATGGCTGCCAAGCCGCCTGTGAGTTTGCCCACCACTTTTTCTTTGTGCTTGCGCAGCTTTTCAAGCTCCACTTTGGGTGTACCGAACTGGATGCCGATGTCGGCAAAATGCTGCGCTTCATCAATCACCGCTGCTACATGCAGCAGCGCTTTGGACGGAATGCAGCCCACGTTGAGGCACACGCCGCCCAGCGTTGCGTAGCGCTCTACCAGCACCACCTTCAAGCCGAGATCTGCTGCGCGAAACGCCGCGGAGTATCCGCCGGGGCCGGCGCCGAGCACGAGCAGGTCGCATTCGATGTCGGGCTTGCCTGCGAAGGTTGGTGCAAGTAAAGATGGTTGGTCTAGCGTCGAGCGTTGAGCGTTGAGCGTAGGAGTAGGAGTAGGAGTAGGAGTAGGCGTAGGCACAGACGTGGCTTCTACACGCTGGACGCTAGACGCTGGACGCTCGACCGCGCCACTTGCTTCCAGCACTAACAACA
>JBJOQV010000430.1:0-4120 GCA_046049785.1 Pseudomonadota bacterium | reverse complement strand
GCTGCGGGCCGCGTCCAGCAAGCATGCAGCCACCGTTTGACGTGCGGATACGCATCCAGCGGCATCCACAGCCCGCGGTACAAGCAGCCGGCGATATTGATGTCGGCCACGGTGAAGCGCGCGCCGAGCACATAAGGATGCGCGGCCAAATGCGCGTCCAGCACCTTGAGCGGCCGGTCAAGCTTTTGCAGCGCCTCGGCCGCCAGTGCGGGCTTGCGCTCAGGTTCGGGCAGCGCCATGGTGTGAAAGCCCCATTGATTGTTCCAGGGCTCAACCTCAGTCACCGCCCAAAGGGACCACTGCATCAGCTTGGCGTCTTCATGCGGGCCGTTGGGTGCAAGGCCTTTGTCTGCATGCTTTTTGGCCAGATACGCGTTGATGGCGAGTGACTCCCACAGCACGAAGCCGTCATCATCAATCGCCGGAATGCGTACGTTGGGGTTGACGCTGCCGTAGCCTGGATCGTCCTGAAGCAGGCGCTGATAGTGGATTTGCTGGTGGTCGTAAGCCAGACCAAGTTCGTGCGCCATCCACAAGGTGCGGATGGCGCGGGAGGCGGCGATGCCGTAGATTTTGAGGGTCATATTGTTTATGTGCAGTGTTTACTTGAGAGGCCAAAACGCCCTCACCCTAACCCTCTCCCGCTGATGCGTGAGACGGGACCCGCCTACCCCATCCCGCCGATGCAGACGTACTTCATCTCCAAATATTCATCAATACCGTACACCGAACCCTCACGCCCCAGCCCGCTTTGCTTCACGCCGCCAAAGGGGCCAACTTCATTGGAGATGAGGCCGGTGTTCACGCCGACCATGCCGTATTCGAGCGCCTCTGCGACGCGGAACACGCGGGCGATGTCGCGGCTGTAGAAGTAGCTTGCCAGGCCAAACTCAGTGTCGTTGGCCAGGGCAATCACTTCTTTCTCATCGGTGAACTTGAACACCGCCGCCACCGGACCAAAGGTTTCTTCGCGTGCGATCAGCATGTCTTTGGTAGCGCCGGCAATCACGGTGGGTTCGTAAAACAGGCCGCCGAGCGCTTTACCGCCGGTGAGCACGCTGCCACCTTTGGCCACGGCGTCTTTGACATGGCTTTCCACTTTGTCAATCGCTTGCTGCTCAATCAGCGGGCCGGTGGTGACGCCGGCTTCAAAGCCGTTGCCGACTTTGAGCGTTTTGGCTTTTTCTGCGAGTTTTTTCACAAACGCATCGTAGATGCCCGCTTGCGCATAAAAGCGGTTGGTGCACACACAAGTTTGGCCGGCGTTGCGGTATTTGCTGATCATTGCGCCCTCTACGGCGGCATCGACATCCGCGTCGTCAAATACGATAAATGGCGCGTGGCCGCCGAGTTCGAGCGACAGCTTCTTGATCGTCGGCGCGCTTTGCGCCATGAGAATGCGGCCCACGGGCGTGGAGCCGGTGAACGACAGTTTGCGTACCACCGGGCTGTCACACAGCACTTTGCCCACTTCGATGCTGCGCGCAGCATCTGCCGTGAGCACGTTGATCACGCCTTTGGGAATGCCGGCACGCTCCGCCAACTCCACCATCGCCAGCGCAGACAGCGGGGTTTGCTCAGCGGGCTTGATGATGATGGTGCAGCCCGCGGCAATCGCGGGCGCAACTTTGCGCGTGATCATCGCAATCGGAAAATTCCACGGCGCAATTGCCGCGCATACGCCCACCGGCTCGCGCAGCACGAGCATGCGCTTGTCTGCCGCCACGGGTGCGAGCGTATCGCCCATCACACGTTTGGCTTCTTCGGCAAACCATTCGATGAAGCTGGCACCGTAGGCAATTTCACCGCGCGCTTCAGCCAGCGGTTTGCCCTGCTCCGCCGTCATCAGCCGCGCCAAATCATCCGTATGCGCAATCATCAGTTCAAACCATTTGCGCATCAGGCCCGCGCGTTCTTTAGCGGTCTTAGCCCGCCAACTTGGCCATGCGGCGTTAGCAGCGTCGATCGCAGTTTTGGCATCGGCCGCGCCGCAGTTGGCCACCTCGGCCAGCAGGTTGCCGGTGGCCGGATCGGTCACGGCAAAGCGGGTGCCAGTGGAACCTGCGCTCCAGGCGCCGTTGATATACGCGTCGGTGCGGATCAGGTTGGAATCAAGCGGGGTGAAGGGCAAGGCGTCGCGGTGCATGGCGGGTTCTCCAATGAACTTTCTAGAATACTCCTGGCCTGAGAATAAAATGAGCGCCAGTTACTGGATAGGTGCAGGAACCATGCAAGCCAACCCCCAACTCGTCAAATGGTTGCAAACAGAAATCGGCCGCGGCTGCCTGCCGGATGCGATGGTGCAATCCATGATCAAAAGCGGCTACGACAAGGGTTTTGCCCGTGCCGTAGTGGATGCATCTTTTGCCAGCGCGGCGGTGCGCAAGAACCAGCAGCCCGCGGCAACCGCAACGCTTACAGACGATGCCGTGGCCGGCCACAACGTTCCGGACCAAGACCAGGGCAGCAGCACCAGCTCAATGGGGCTGGACGGTAACTGGATCGACACCAGCGACCGCCGCGTGGAAGTGCTGCTCACACTGAACAGCCCGCGCATTGTGCTGTTTGGCAACGTGCTGTCTGATGAAGAATGCGACGAACTGGTTGCACTGTCCAAACCCAAACTCACCCGCTCTGAAGTGGTGAATTCTGTGGGCGGTAACCATGTGGTGGACGAGGCGCGCACCAGCTATGGCGCAGCGTTTCAGCGTGGCGAAACACCGCTGCTCACCAAGATCGAGAACCGTATTGCCGAGTTGGTGGGCTGGCCGGTGGAAAACGGCGAGGGCCTGCAGATGCTGCGCTATGGCATCGGCGGCGAATACCGGCCGCATTTTGATTACTTCAACAAAGACAAACCCGGCGAAGCCAAACAGATGGAAGTAGGCGGCCAGCGCATTGCCACGCTGGTGCTGTACCTGAACAACGTCGAGGCCGGCGGCAGCACAGTGTTTCCCAGCGTGGGGCTGGAAACCATGCCGCGCAAAGGCAACGCGGTGTATTTTGCGTACGCGGGTCTGGACGGCAGTTTGGACGCGCGCTCACTGCACGGCGGCACGCCGATCATTCGCGGCGAAAAGTGGATTGCCACCAAGTGGCTGCGGGAGCGGCAGTACGGGTGATTCGGAAACTGTCATTCCGAGCAACGCGAGGAATCTCCGAGCGCACGCTGAGATTCCTCGCGTTGCTCGGAATGACAAAACCTACGTTTTTGACGCGCAACGCCTGTTTAAATCTCGTCGCCCACGCCACGCGAGTTTGAAGTCGTGCGTTGATCATGCGGCATGCGGAACACGCCACGGCGGTCACCCATGATGCGGCGCAATTCCTTGGTAGGCATATCCGTCAGCTCATGAATGCGGATGAGCAGCGCTGCACCAAAATCAGCCTTGCGATTGCGAATACGTGACAGCACGGCCCGTTGCACACCCAAATGCGCAGCGAGCGCAGCGTCAGTGGGCAGATCAAGCATGGACTTGAGGTGTTCCAACAGGCGCGAGGGGTCATAGAACTCCGGCATGCCCATCACTTGTGGCATTTGAAGCATTGCGATTCTCCTCGTTCACAAATGTGTCGTTGACAATTTTAATACAGACTTGTCACGGACATTGGCAGACAAACTTAGTTAGTAAGGAAATCATCGATCAATTTTGCTCAAAAATCAATCAATATGATTGCCAGATTGGCACATTTAGCAAATAAATAGCCCCCGGATTTGGCCAGACAACTTATACATGTCTTATGTATCCTGCTAACGCCCGGGTACAGCGCCTTTTCAGCCACTCTGCCCGGGAATGCTCATGAATAAGTCCTCTAGACTTATTTTATCCACGAAACTATCCAAGAAATGGTGTCATCGTTTATTCATGGCTGTGTTACATCCTGCGTGCAAACTAGAGGTTTAAAGTTTGCCGTGGCGATTCGATCATGCCCTCTACCATTGTTTCAAACAGCGCATCGGGCGTTAGCCGAGGCCAACAGCCGCTTGGCGACCCAAAGGCAGTTTATACAGCCGGGACAGTCGCCTCTAACAAGCAACCAGACCGATTGACAGCAAGCGCTGCCAGCCCTGCGCTGGCAGCGTTGGCGTTGGCGTTGCCGACGCATCCATCGCCGTTGC
>JBJOQV010000429.1:0-4811 GCA_046049785.1 Pseudomonadota bacterium | reverse complement strand
GTAACAAGCGGCGCAATCCCGATCAGCCCCAGCCACTTCCATTTGCTAGCGAGCAAGAAAGGCGCACTGAGCAATGCGGCGCCCAGAACGATGCGAATCACTCGCTCCCATACTTCGATATTCATCTGAACTCTCCTGGGCAATCTCCGCCATATCCGTTGATAGCTGCAGCGCGGCCATGCAAGCAATTGGGCGGCGGCCGGGCACATCCCGCTGTTGTGCTAAGCCAAGCACTATTGCGAATCTTTTTTCCGCGCAGCAACACGTGCGCCGTCTTTCAAGGTCGTTGATGGATACACAATGACCTGTGTTCCTAGCTCAAGGCCTTGCTTCACCCATGCGTCCGCACCATTACGCGCGGCGATTTGAACTGGCTGTTGGCGCGCTCGACCGCCATCAACCACAAATACGCCCGACTGATTGCCCAGCGGAAACAACGCGCTGACGGGCACTTTTGTTGCGTTATCCACCGTCTGTACCAGAATCCGCACATCAACACGAAATCCGTCGCCCAGGTTTTGCCACTGTTGCCGCGGCGAGATAATGTCAATGATTGCCCTGACCCGCTGCTCTTCAACACCAAGCGCAGAGACCTTGGTAAAGGCGGCAGGTTCTACCAACCGCACGCGGCCCTCAAAGCGCCCTGAGCCTTCGCCTGCCATGATCTGCACCGGCATACCGGGCGCTACCTGCGCTGCATCTGTGGTCAGAATTTCTGCCACGACCTCGAGATTGGATGGATCGCCAACCTCCATCAAAGGCGTTCCTGCAGGCACCGCGCCTTCGCTTTGCTGAATGATCTTGAGCACTTTGCCGCTTACCGGTGATTTCACTTGCCACAAGCGAGACGCGCTCGATTTGGGAGGCTGCGCGTACTGCCTAAGCGCAGCGCGCGCCTGCTCAAACCCGTGCAAAGCAGCATCCTCGTCCTGCTTGGCGCTATCCAGCTCCTTCTCGCGCAGGCGAAGATTCAGCTGCTCGGTTTCGTTCTGCGTAGGCGAAACAAATCCTTGCTGTGCAAGTGCCAGCGAGCGCTTCAATGCATTGTCCGCCTGATCAGCGGCAGCTTTGGCGCGCTCAACACCCGCCCGCGCGCGCCGCCACGCAGCCTCGGTGGCGCCAACCTGTGCGCGCAGCTCGTCTTCTGCGCGCGCATCCAAAAACGCCGGCGCGGTGGGCGAAACCGTCGCCAGCAATGCGCCACTGGCAACTGCATCACCCTCATCGAGGGTGATGCGCGCCACCTTGCCCGCCAGCGGAGTGGAGATCACATAGCGTTCACGCAAGCGCGTCTTGCCATCTTCTTCAACTGCCCGCTCAAAGCGCCCGGCGGCAACAACCGCGGTATCCACCTGCGTTGGCCGTGGCATGAATATCCACACCAGCAAGGCCATGCCTAGCACGCCAACCAAACCCCACACGATGTATTTTTTCATTCTCGCCCGCCATCTACTCGCGTGTTTTCAACACTGCCACCAGATCCAGCCGGTCAATTCGCCTGCGCACGATCAGCGCGCTGATCAGTCCGGCCACAATGACACTCAACGCCGAGTACGCGTAAGTACGCGCTTCAATCACTAACGGAAAGTAGAACTCATCGCTCTGGATCGAATTGATGATGGTCAAGGCAAGCCCATATCCGAACATCACGCCAAACGGGATTGCCAGCGCAATCTCAATCGCCAGCTCACCCAGTAGAAAGCCCGAAACCTCGGCCCGCGTAAACCCAAGCACCCGCAAGCTCGCAAGCTCCCAGGCACGTTCTGCCAGCGCAATGCGCGCGTTGTTATAGACCACGCCTACCGCGATGACCGATGCAAACGCCGTCAGTATGCCGCTAAAAATCATGATGTTTCGCGCCGTCACTTCTTCCATATTGCGTAGCAAGACCGATTTGCTCATCGCACTGACCACCCGCGGCAGTTCTTTCAAGCGCAGCAAAACCTCCGGCTCTCGTGAACGATCAACCGCAAGCGTGACCTGCGTGACAATGTCGTCCTCGCGCAGCAGATGATTCAGGGTCCGCCGCTCTATGTACGCGTTCATGCCCATCATTTCCTTGACGGTGCCGGCGACGATGATGTTGAGCGTCTCTCTGCGCCCTTCCTTCAGCTCAACACGCATGATGTCGCCAACCCGCACATCCAGCTTGCGTGCGAGACGATCCGTGATCAGCAGGCCGTTTGTCGGTGGCTGCAGCGTGTTCTGACGAACGTCTGCGATCTGGCGCAGCTCGTGCGCCGCGCTGAAGCCTTGAATCGAGCCGCGATGCTCGCGGTTTCCGTTCACAAAGCGCACCGCTACATCGCGCGCGCCTTCAACTGCAGTCACGCCCGGCAAATGCTCGAACTCATGCAGCACGTCAGCAGGCGTGGCTTCGATCAGCACGGCAATGATGTCGCCGCGCAGCACCAATCCAAACTCAGTGTCCATCATGTAGTTGATCGAATCCCGCCAAAATGCCCCGGTAACGACGATGGCCATCGCCGCAGCGATACCGAACGTCGTCAGCACCGTTCGCACAAATCTGCGCTGCATGGTTCGGATAATCATGCGCATCGCCGTTGAAAGCCAGCGCTTGAGCCCCCAGCGCTCAATCAATGAAGGGCGATACAGCCCTGGCGCGGGCGGGTGCATTGCCTCTGCAGGCGCAAGGCGCACGGTCGCCGCGATCGCACGCAGCGTGCCCGCCACTGCTGCCGCAGTTGAAACACCTGCGGCCATGACAATCAGCGAAGGCTTGAGGCGATAGTGCAGCTCTGGAAAACGAAAGTAGTTCGCATAAATGCCGCTGAACCAATGCCCTGCCCAAGCGCCCACCGCCACCCCGATGACAACGCCAAGCACTGCAATCACCATGACCAGCTTGAGATAGTGCGAGCCAATAGCCAGGTTGGTGTATCCGAGCGCTTTGAGCGCAGCAATCTGCTCGCGCTGCGTGGCGATCTGACGGCTCAAGACGACATTGAGCAAAAAACCGGCGACCGCGAGGAAGATCGATGGCAATATCGTGCCGAGAATCCGCTGCTCGCGGATTTCCGAGTTCAACATCAAATTGGACATCTGGCGATCGCGCCCATGCGCGTCAATCCCACCAAACGGCGCCAGCACATCGTTCAGCGCATCGATTAATGCACCTTCAGAGGCCTGCGGCGCAAGGCGTACCGCGACGCGGTTGAACGCGGAGCGTTCGTTGTATGCCGCGGCCAGTGCCTCGTGATCAATCCAAAATACGCCAAAACCGCGCTGATCGGGCGAACCGCCCAGCCCGGCAAACACGTATTCGGGCGAGTTAGCAATACCAACAATGACCAGCGTCTCCCGCTTACCGTTGACCAAAGCGCCAATGCGGCTGCCCAGCTGGAGATTTCTACCGGTCGCAAAACCTTCGGAAACCAGCGCTTCCAGTGCGCCACTGTGATGCGGCGCGATCATGCGCCCGCTGCGCACAAAGATTTGATTGAGCCGCTGCGGCTCGAGCGGATGGATACCAATCAGCCGCCCGACAATCGGGTCAGGCACGCCAGGCAAATCAACCTGTACGTTGTGTTCCAACGTCGTTTGCAGGCTCGCGACACCGGGCATTGCCTGCAGCTTGGACTCAAGCGATTGTGGCGCGCGCTTTAGGCCGGCAAACACGTCGGCAAACCGGCTTTCGGCGTAATACAGATCGCGCGACCATTCGAGTGCGTCATACGCGCTGAATGATGTGATGAACCCGGCTACCGCGCTGCCCACCACCAGCGCGATGGTCAGCACCTGGCTCCACATCAGGCGCAGATCCCGCAGCAGCTTGCGATCAAGCGCCTTCACCACGCAAGCTCCGAAGGACTGATCTTGTGGGCGTTGCGTTCAACGCGCTGAATCCTGCCGCCGCCCAAATGCAGCACGCGATCTGCCATTCCTGCGATGGCGGCGTTGTGCGTGATCACGATCGCGGTGGTACCCAGCTCGCGGTTGATGCGCTCAATGACCTCCAGCACCAGTTTGCCGGTGGTGTAATCCAGCGCGCCGGTGGGTTCGTCGCAGAGCAATACCTCGGGGCGCTTGGCAATCGCCCGTGCGATCGCCACGCGCTGTTGCTCCCCACCGGATAGCTGCGCCGGAAAGTGATCTACGCGGTCGCCCAGCCCCACCAGCTTCAACGCATCCACCGCCGCCATCGGATTGGGCACGATATCGGTCACGAGTTCGACATTTTCCCGCGCCGTGAGACTGGGAATCAGGTTGTAGAACTGGAACACAAACCCCACATGCTCGCGGCGGTATGTGGTGAGCTGCGCTTCGGTTGCACTGGTCAGCTCGTGCGATTCAAAACGTGCTTGCCCGCTTGTAGGCCGGTCTAGCCCACCAAGAATGTTCAGCAGCGTAGACTTGCCGCTGCCCGATGGGCCAAGTAGCACAATAAATTCGCCGCGGAAAATCTCCAGGTCGACTTCGCGCAGTGCGTCGACCCGCACTTCGCCCATCTGATAGATCTTGCTGATCGCCTTGGCAACAAAAACAGGTTCAGGCACACGCTCACCCTGCGCGGCGGCGCCGGGTTGAGCAGCCGCCGGCGCAAGCGGCTTGGCCTCTCCATCGTCAGCCAACAGGGAGGCCCGATCCATCTGCGCGTAAAGCCAGGTGCCCTGCTTACTGCACCATCAGGCGCTTGGAGGCCGATGCCTCTTTTTTTGGCAGCTCAAGAGTCAGCACGCCATCTTGGTACTTTGCGACCGAGTTGGCTTCATCAACGTCCTGGGCCAGGCTAAACGTGCGTGAAATCGCGCCGTAGTAGCGCTCACTACGCAGTAGTTTGCCTTTTTCCT
>JBJOQV010000428.1:0-10297 GCA_046049785.1 Pseudomonadota bacterium | reverse complement strand
GTCGCAGATTTCTTCAAAATGGGTGTAGAGGAAATTTTCTTTATGATGTGCCAGACACCACTTGGCCATGATCGAGCCACCACGTGACACGATACCGGTGAGACGTTCGGCAGTGAGTGGTACATAATCCAGGCGCACGCCGGCATGGATGGTGAAGTAGTCCACGCCTTGCTCGGCCTGCTCGATCAAGGTGTCTTTGAAAATCTCCCAGGTGAGTTCTTCGGCTTTGCCGTCAACTTTTTCCAGCGCCTGATAAATCGGCACCGTGCCGATGGGCACGGGTGAGTTACGCAAAATCCATTCGCGCGTTTCATGGATGTGCTTGCCGGTGGACAGGTCCATCACCGTGTCGCCGCCCCAGCGGGTGGCCCAGGTCATTTTCTCGACTTCTTCGCCGATGGATGAGGTCACCGCGCTGTTGCCGATGTTGGCGTTGATCTTCACCAGAAAATTGCGGCCGATGATCATCGGCTCGCTTTCCGGGTGATTGATGTTGGCCGGGATGATCGCGCGGCCGCGCGCCACTTCGCTGCGCACAAACTCGGGCGTGATTTGCGCGGGAATCGCGGCGCCAAAGCTTTCGCCGGGATGCTGGCGCATCAGCAGCTCGAGCATCTTCTCGCCGGTCTTACCGCCTTGCTTGAGGTTGTCGATATACGCCGCGCGGTTCAGGTTTTCGCGGATGGCGATGTATTCCATCTCTGGCGTGATAATGCCTTTGCGCGCGTAGTGCATCTGCGAAACGTTCGCACCAGCTTTGGCGCGGCGCGGCAGGCGCTTCAAGTTAAAGCGCAGTTCAGCGGTTTTGGGGTCGGCCTCGCGCTCACGGCCAAACTGGCTGCTTGGGCCGGTAAGTTCTTCAGTATCGCCACGCTCGGTAATCCACGCGGAGCGCACCGGTGCAAGGCCGCTGCGGATGTCGATCGTGGCCGCGGGGTCGGTATACGGACCAGAGCAGTCGTACACAAACACGGCCGGGTTTTTTTCGCCGCCAAAGCTGGTGGGCGTGTCTTCCTGGGTGACTTTGCGCATCGGCACGCGGATGTCGGGCCGGCTGCCTTGTACGTAGACTTTTTCGCTATTGGGCAGCGGCTTGACGGCGGCGTCATCCACATGCGCGGTGGCGGCCAGAAATTTTGCAGATATAGGTGCGTTCATAGTGCGCGTCCTTTCAAAAACACGTGAAAGGAGCCAAAAGGAGGAGCAAAAAGACAGATGCTTTCCTTCACGACTCCCGCGGGCAGCATGACCTGCCCAGGTCCGAAGGGTTTGATCTCACTGACATGGCTTGTAATTAAAAGCCGGCCAGACCCCCGCGTGATAAACCGTAATGTACGGTGTTTTCCGCGCAAAATGGTGCTCAATTGTTGCTGGTTGTACTGTGGCAGCTTGACCCGGGCGCGTGACAAGCCTAAATTAGTAACTGACTGGTCATTTATTTAGTTCACATGCGTACAACGCCCGCTGAATCTGCCGAGCTGGAAGAACTGGAGCCGCGCTGGCGCCGCCGCAAAGACGCGCGCCCGCAAGAAATTCTGGCTGCTGCGCTCGACCTGTTTATTGAAAAAGGCTACGCCGCCACGCGCGCGGACGAGGTTGCCAGCCGCGCCGGCGTCTCCAAGGGCACGGTTTATCTTTACTTTGACAATAAAGAGGAGCTGTTCAAGGCCGTCGTGCGCCAAAGCTTTGGCCCGGCCTTGCAGGAAGCCATTGAGCTGGTGGATCACTATCAAGGCTCAAGTTTTGATCTGCTTGACGAACTCATGCAAGGCTGGTGGCAGCATGTAGGCGCCACCAAGGCCGGTGGGATCATGAAATTGATGATGGCAGAGGCGGCCAATTTTCCGGAGATCACTACGTTCTATCACGAAGAAGTGATTGCCCGCAGCCAGTACATGATCATCAAGGTATTGGAACGCGGCATGGCGGCCGGTGAGTTTCGCAAGGTTGATCCGCAGCAGATGGTGCATGTGATGGTGGCGCCGATGGTCATGCTGATCATGTGGCAAAACTCGTTTGCCCGCTGCATCAGCTGCGGCCAGATCGATACCGCAGCCCACATTGCCAACACCGTTGATCTGCTCAAGCGTGGTCTGGCTGCGCCGGGCGTGGTGATTCCTGAGGCTGCATCCGCCAGCCTGGGTAAGCACGCACATGCGCGCAAGACGATCAAGGCACCCAAGACTGGCGCGGCCCGGAGCAAGAACGCGTGAACCTGCGCTTGATTGTTGGCGCGCTTGCCGCGGTGGGGTTGATTGCCGGTGGCGGCGCGTGGTTTATCAAGCGCAGCGCCAATGCCGCGGCTGCAGCCGCATCGCCTGCCGCGCCCGCCATCAAAGCGCTGGAATTGAATGCGGCAGATATTGCGCAGGTACAAGTCACCGAAATCAGACGCGTGCTCAGCGTTACCGGCACGCTCAATGCCACGCAGCAAGCCGTGGTCAAAGCCAAGGCATCCGGCGATCTGATGGCCGTGCTGGTCAAGGAAGGCGAGGTCGTGACGCGCGGCCAAGTGCTGGCGCGGATCGACAGTACCGACTACGCAGCGCGCGTCGCAGCGGCGCGCGCCAATGTGGAGCAGGCCAAGGCCAATCTTGCGATTGGCGAGCGCGCCTGGACAAACAACAAAGCGCTGGTGGAGAAAGGGTTTATTTCTGCCAGCGCGATGGACAATACCGAAAGCCAGGCTGCTGCGTTGCGCGCGCAGCTCGCAGCCGCGCAGGCGCAACTGGCGCGCGAGCAAAAGGCACTGGAAGACACGGTGGTACGCGCGCCGCTGGCCGGCGTGGTGACCGAGCGCTTTGTGCAGGCCGGTGAAAAAGTATCGCCAGACGCGCGCTTGATGACTGTGGTCGATCCGCGCAGTTTGGAGTTTGAGGCTGCAGTGCCGGCGGCAGACGCAGCGCTGCTGACGCAAGGCATGCCGCTTCTGATCGTGCCGGATGGCACAGCAGCGTTTGAATCCAAAGTGCTGCGTGTCAACGCCGCCGTGACTGCCGCCAACCGCACGGTGGATGTGTTTGCCAGCGTGCCGCAAAACGCCAAGGTCAAGAGCGGCCAGTTCGCCAGCGCGACCGTGCGCTTGGCCGACAAGGCGCAGGCCATCACGGTGCCGGCCAATGCGCTGCGCGAAGAAGGTGGACGCATGGTGGTTTACACACTGATTGCTAAAAATGGCGCGGAAGTGATTACGCCTGTCCAGGTGACCCCGGGCGGCAAAGGCGAAAACGCCAGCGGCGAGCCGGTGATTGAAGTTGCCGGTGTCACGGCGGGCATGCGCATCATCGGCCGCAATCTGGGGCCTTTGCGCGATGGCGCGGCGGTGAAAGTGATTGCCGCCAAGCCCGCTCCAGCCGCGAGTAACTAACCCAATGTTCTTTACCCGCATCAGCATCAAAAATCCGGTGCTGGCCACCATGATGATGCTGGCCTTTGTGGTGCTGGGCCTGTTTGCGTACCAAAAGCTGCGCGTCGATCAGTTTCCCGACATCGACTTTCCGGTCGTGGTGGTGCAAACCTCCTACCCCGGCGCGTCGCCGGAAACAGTGGAATCCGACATCACACGCAAGGTGGAAGAAGCCGTCAACACGATCAGCGGCATCAATACGCTGTCATCGCGCTCGTACGAAGGCGTGTCGGTCGTCATCATCCAGTTTGAGCTGTATGTGGATGGTGCCAAGGCGGCGCAGGACGTGCGGGAAAAGGTGGCACTGATCCGCCCGCTGTTCCGCAAGGAAGTGAAAGAGCCGCGCATCAGCCGCTTTGATCCGGCCGACCGGCCGGTGCTGTCGCTCGCGGTGTCAAGCAGCAACCGGCCGGTGCGCGAGATCACGACGATTGCCGATCAGGTGATCAAAAAACGCATTGAGAATGCGCGCGGTGTCGGCCAGGTAAATATCGTCGGCGGCGTGAAACGGCAGGTGCAGATTTTGCTCAATCCGGCGCAGATGGAAGCCTACGGTGTGGGTGTTGACCAGGTGATGAACGCGGTGCGCAATGAAAATCAAGACCTGCCCGCCGGCAACCTGAAAAGCCTGGACACCGAACGTGTGGTGCAGATCAGCGGCCGGATTGCGTCAGTGGAGCAGTTCGGCGACATTCTGGTGGCGCGCCGAGCCGGGCAAAGCGTGCTGCTCAAACAGGTGGCCAAAATCGTTGATGGACAGGAGGAGCAGGAAAGCCTGGCATTGATCGACGGTCAGCGCACGCTGGCGATCGATGTGCTCAAGGCGCAGGGCCAAAACACGATTGAAGTGGTGGATGCGGTCAAAGCTGCGGTCGAAGCGCTCAAGAAAGAGCTGCCGGCAGATGTGCAGATTCGCCTGGCCAAAGATGGCAGCAAGCCAATCCGCACCGGCGTGGCCAATGTGCAGCGCACCTTGATCGAAGGCGCGGCATTGACGATCTTGATAGTCTTTTTGTTCTTGAACTCCTGGCGCTCCACCGTGATTACTGGCTTGACGCTGCCGGTAGCGCTGATCGGCACCTTCCTGTTCATGTATTTGTTTGGCTTTACCATCAACATGATCACG
Organism: Pseudomonadota bacterium; assembly: GCA_046049785.1. GTDB lineage: Bacteria > Pseudomonadota > Gammaproteobacteria > Burkholderiales > Burkholderiaceae_C > JBJOQV01. The sequence continues at coordinate 5,765 of JBJOQV010000428.1, read as the reverse complement.
CTGATGGCGCTGTCGCTGTGCGTGGGCCTGCTGATCGACGATGCGATTGTGGTGCGCGAGAACATCGTGCGCCACGCCGCCATGGGCAAAGACCCGCGCACCGCAGCGCTGGACGGTACCAAGGAAATCGGTTTGGCGGTGATGGCCACCACGCTGTCCATCGTGGCGGTGTTCATCCCCATCGGTTTCATGGGCGGCATCATCGGCCGCTTTTTTCATCAATTTGGCTTGACGGTTGCAGCCGCGGTGCTGATCAGCATGTTTGTCAGCTTCACGCTGGACCCCATGCTCTCCAGCGTCTGGCATGACCCGGACGCGCATCCAGAACCAGGGCGCAAACGCGGCTTTGTCGGCCGCTTGCTGGAGCGCTTTGACCGTTTGACGCAGTGGATCGCGCGCACGTACCAAGCTGCGCTTGCGTGGTCGCTCAAACACCGCGTGCTCACCTTGCTGATCGCAGCGGTGGCGTTTTTCGGCAGCTTTCCGATCATGAAATTCATCGGCAGCGAGTTTGTGCCGCAGGCGGATTTTTCTGAGACCAGTGTGCAGTTCTACACGCCGGTGGGTTCGTCGCTGCAGTTCACCGAAAGCAAGGTCAAACAGGTGGACGCGATCATCCGCGAAATGCCGGAAGCGCTGTACACCTACGCCACCATCAACACCGGCAATGCTTCAGGCAAGAACTATGCAAGCCTGTATGTGAAGCTGAAAGACCGCAAAGACCGCACGCTCAGCCAAAAGCAGCTCACGCAGCCCTTGCGCGAACGGCTTGGGCAAGTCGCCGGCATCACTGTTACGAATGTGGGCACGCTGGATGCAGTCGGCGGTGAGAAAACGATTTCATTCTCTATCATCGGGCCTGACCAAAAAGTGATTCAGCGCATCGCCGATGAGGTCGTGCAAAAAGTGCGTGACGTGCCAGGCCTGGTCGATCTGGACACGAGCTCCAAGCCTGCCAAGCCCACCGTGGCGGTGGAATTCAAGCGCAACGAAGCGGCCGATCTTGGCCTGTCGATTTCGCAACTTGCCGGCAATCTGCGCGTGCTAATTGCCGGTGAAACCGCCGGCAGCTGGCTCGCCCCCGACGGTGAAAACTATGACGTTAATGTACAGCTTGCGGCTACAGATCGAAACACCGCGGACGATCTGCAGCGCCTGTCCGTCTCCACTGGAACCAATGCCGACGGTTCTATACGGCTGGTGCGTTTGTCGCAGGTGGTCAATCTCAAGCCAGATGTCGGTGCCAGCCAGATCAACCGTAAAGAGCTGGCGCGCGAGATCAATATCAACGCCAATGTGATCAACCGCAGCTCCGGCGAAGTGTCTTCAGACATCCAAGCCCTGTTGAAAACCGTAGACTTTCCGCCAGGCTACCGCGCCAGTTTTGGCGGGTCCACCAAAAACATGCAGGAAAGTTTTGGCTATGCGGTGGTGGCACTGGCGCTGGCAATCATCTTCATCTACATGATCCTGGCTAGCCAGTTTGCGAGTTTTGTGCAGCCCATTGCCATCATGAGTTCGCTGCCACTGACTTTGATCGGCGTAGTGCTGGCGCTGCTGATATTCCGCTCGCCGCTGTCGATGTTTTCCATTATCGGCTTCATCCTGTTGATGGGCCTCGTGACCAAGAACGCGATCTTGCTGGTGGACTTTATCAACCAGGCGCGCGCCAGCTATGAGGGCAAGCCGCCGATGGACCGCGAAAGCGCGGTGCTGGAGGCAGCGCACGTGCGCCTGCGGCCGATTCTGATGACGACGCTGGCGATGGTGTTTGGCATGCTACCGCTGGCATTGGGATTGGGCGAAGGCAGCGAGCAGCGCGCGCCGATGGGGCAGGCGGTGATCGGCGGCACCATTACGTCCTCTGTGCTTACGCTGGTGGTGGTGCCGGTGGTTTATACCTATCTGGACGATCTGTCCGTCTGGGTCAAAAGCCGCTTTGCGCGGCTGCGGCATGTGGATCAGATCAAGGCAGCGGAGTGAACGCATGAAAGCCATATGCAGCAACGTCCAGCGCGGTAAACCGGTTGGTAAAATCGGGTGCGGAGCTGAAGAGCCACGGCCGCGCATGCAAGTGAACGCAGCGCCGCCGCATCTGCGCCCGCCTGCGGTTCAAGCCGCTAAATACGCATTTGGTCGCATCGCCCTGCAAGCGGGCAGCGCAATCCTGGAAGATGGGGTTTAAACGTACGATGAGTCAAGTCAATATTGAAACTGCGCGCTTTAACATGATCGAGCAGCAGATCAGGCCGTGGGATGTCCTGGACCAATCCACGCTGGACACGGTCGCGCTGGTACGGCGCGAAGTATTTGTGCCGCAGGCGTATCGGAACCTCGCGTTCATGGACATGGAAATCCCGCTCACTGTGAACGGCCAGGCCACCGGTGAGGCGATGTTTGCCCCCAAGATGGAAGCGCGGCTGCTGCAAGAGCTTGCGCTGCGCCCGGCCGATCAGGTGCTTGAGGTGGGCGCCGGCTCCGGTTACATGGCCGCGCTGATGGCGCACCGCGCGCAAAGCGTGGTGACCTACGAGCGCTTGCCCGTGCTGGCAGAATTTGCGCGCGCAAACCTTGCGCACAATCAATGCGTCAATGTCAAAGTGGTGCACGGTGATGGCTTTACAGCCAAAGGCACGTTTCAGGCGATTGCGCTGTCGGGCGCGGTGTCCAGCTTGCCGAGCAACCTACTCGAATTGCTAGCGATTGGCGGGCGCATGGCTGCCATTGTGGGCACGGCGCCGGTAATGAGCGCAGTACTGGTCACGCGCCTGGGCGAGACGCAGTTCGATACCGTCAAATTGTTTGAAACCCTGGTCAAGCCGCTTACCGGTGGCCCGCAGGCAGAAAAATTCAAGTTCTGATGATTCCGCAGCTTTCTCCCGCAGAACTGACGGCGCGCCTTCAAGCGAGCGATGCGCCGCTGGTACTGGATGTGCGTGAGCCGTGGGAGTTTGCCACCTGCGCGATCGCGGGGGCAACGCATGTACCGATGCGGGAGATTCCTGCCCGGCTAGCCGATCTGGACAGTGAACGCGAGATTGTTTGCGTGTGTCATCACGGCATGCGCAGTTTGCAGGTTGGGGTGTTTTTGGCGCGCAATGGATTTGAACGCGTCTACAACCTGGCCGGTGGCATTGATGCATGGGCGCGAGAAGTTGAGCCCGCCATGCCGCGTTATTGAAGCGCTTTTGAAATATTCGTTTTGACGTAGAAACCACGATAAGGATTTACAAGCATGCGCCGCTCTGTTCTTGCCACCAGCTTGACCGCACTTTTTTTCTGCGCCGGAGCACACGCTCAGTCGCTGGATTTGCTGGCCGCCTATGAGGCCGCCGCCAAGAACGATCCGACCTTTGCCGCCAGCAAATCAGCATTGGCGGCCGCGCGTGAGCGCTCAATCCAGGGTGACGCGCTGTCGCGGCCAACAGTGGGTTTAAGTGCCGGGGCAAACCTGAACAACGATGCCAGCAAGATTGAAGGGTTCCCGCAGGTTTCGCAAAGCTACAACAGCCTGAACGCTGGCGTGAGTGCCTCCATGCCGCTCTGGCGGCCGGGCAACACCGCGCAGCAGGATCAGGCCAAGCTGGCGGAAAAAATCGCCGAGGCGCAGTTTCTGGTTGCGCGACAGGATTTGATTTTGCGCACCTCGCAGGCCTACTTTGATGTGCTTGCGGCGCAGGACAATCTGGAATCGATCAACGCGCAGAAAAAAGCCGTGACCGAGCAGCTCGCGCAGGCCAAGCGCGAGTTTGAAGTCGGCACCAAAACAATTGTGGACACGCATGAAGCGCAGGCCCGCTTTGACTTGATCACCGCGCAGGAAGCCGTGGCGCAGGGCGACCTGATCATCAAGCGTTCTGCATTGGCGCAGGTGATTGGCGTAACCCCCACCACGCTGGCCAGCCTGATGAGCAAGCCCAATTTGCAAGGCCCCACGCCCACCGGGATTGACGAGTGGATTGGCACTGCGGAAAAGGGCAATCCCGGCGTGACTATCAATGAATACAACGCGCAAATTGCCAAGCGCGAGATTGACCGCAACAAGGCCGCGGCTGGCCCGACGCTGGATTTGGTCAGCTCTGCAGGCGTAAGCCGCGCCAGCGGCGGGCTGTCCACAGGTGATCGCAACCTCTCAGGCCGCAGCGCCGCAATCGGTGTCGAATTCAAAATGCCGCTTTACGCTGGAGGCGCGTTGGACTCCAAAGTGCGCGAAGCCATAGCCAGCGAAGAAAAAGCCCGCTTTGATTTGGAGGCCGCCAAGCGCAGCGCCAACCAAGGCGCGCGCCAGGCCTATCTGGGCGTGACCTACGGGCTGGCGCAAGTTAAGGCGCTGGAGGCAGCGGAGGTTTCCGCCAACAGCCAGCTCAGTTCAACGCGCTTGGGCTACCAAGTGGGCGTGCGGATCAATCTTGAAGTGCTCAACGCGCAGCAACAACTGGCCAACACCAAGAAAGATTTGGCCAAGGCGCGCTACGACACGCTGCTGGCTGGCCTGCGCCTGAAGTCTGCCGCCGGGCAATTGACGGAAGAAGACCTCAAAGCGGTGAATGCGTATTTGGTGAAGTAAGCGCGCGATGATGACAAATGACTTTGCCGCTGGCGCGGCTTCAATGACAAATGACCTGTTGCTATCACAGTCATGCGGCGCAACGCGCTGCGTCATTGCAGTGCCGCAGGCACCAAGTCATTTGTCATACGCAATATCCATGCGGGTTTTGGGGCAGAAATGGCTCAAAACCCGCATGGATATTGCGTAATCTACTTTTGATTTGTCAGAAAACCTAGATTTCCAGGTTATCAATCAACCGCGTCGTGCCCAATCTGGCCGCGGTCAGCACCACGAGTTTTTCACCGGCGGCATGTTCCTGCGCGGTAGGCGCTTTCAAGTCGTGCTGCTTGCGGATTGCGATGTAATCCGGCTTCCAGCCGCGGCTGGCGAGCCATTGCATGGCCTCTTGCTCCACTTGCGCAAGATTCGCCGCGCCGTTGTTGACGGCGGCTTTCACCGCTTGCAGGCGCGCAAACAGCTCGGGAGCCTGCGCGCGTTCGGCGCTGCTCAAGTAGCCGTTGCGCGATGACAGGGCTAGGCCGTCGTCGGCGCGCACGGTTTCGTGCGGCACAATTTCAATCGGCAGCGCAAACTGCTCGCACATGCGGCGCACAATCATCAGCTGCTGATAGTCTTTCTTGCCAAAAATGGCTACGCGCGGCTGCACGCAGGAAAACAGCTTGAGCACCACGGTCGTAACGCCGATGAAAAAGCCGGGGCGAAACTCGCCTTCGAGCATATCGGCCAGATCAGCCGGCGGGCTGACGCGGTACTCCTGCGGCTCGGGATACATTTCTTTTTCCAGCGGCGCAAAGCAGCAGTACACGCCGTTTGCCTGCAGCTTTTCGCAGTCGGCGGCGAGCGTGCGCGGGTAGCTGTTGAAGTCTTCGTTCGGGCCAAACTGCAGGCGGTTCACAAACACGCTGGCCACGACCGGGTCGCCGTACTCGCGCGCGGTGCGCATGAGCTGCAAATGGCCTTCGTGCAGATTGCCCATGGTCGGCACGAAGGCCGCGTGGTCCTGGCCGCGCAGCTGATCGCGCAGCTCCTGAATGGTGTGGACGACTTTCAAGCAGTTCTCCCTGAAAAATCAGGCTGTTTTGAAGGGTTTACGCAGTATCCATGCGGGTTTTGGGGCAAAAATGGCCCAAAACCCGCGTGGATATTGCGTAGTAAAAATAAAGAATCTACGCAAAGTTAAAAAATTCCCTACGGC
>JBJOQV010000427.1:0-9614 GCA_046049785.1 Pseudomonadota bacterium | reverse complement strand
TATCTGACTGGTGATTCGTCTGCGGCTAACGCGCTGATCAAGAAAGACAATCCCAACATGACCGATGACAAGATTGCCAATGGCATCAAGCTCATGAAAGAAATGGGTATTGTTGGCGGTGGCGACGCAGCCAAGATGGGCATCGGCATCATGACCGACGAGCGCATGAAAAAAATGTACGACCTGATGGTGAGCAACAAGCTGCTTGATCCCGCCAAGGTCAAGCTGGCTGACACCTACACCACGCAGTTCGTCAAGGATCTCAAAATCCTGCCGTAAACATTGAATTTCTCTTTACGCTGACGACGAGGCTGCCGGTCACCGCAGCCTCGTTCTACGATAGGCCCATGACAGACTCCTCCACGCCCGCAGTTGAAATTCTTTCTGCCGAAAAAACCTATCCAAACGGTACGCAGGCGCTGCTGCCTGTCGACTTGAAAATTCAGCCCGGTGAATTTGTCACGCTGCTCGGTCCTTCGGGCTGCGGCAAAAGCACCTTGCTCAAGATGGTTGCCGGGTTGCTTGAGCCGACGCAGGGCCGAATTGCACTATGGCGCAAGCCGGTGGCCGATATGGAATCCACCGGGCACCGCATGTCTTTTGTATTCCAGGAAGCGACGCTGATGCCTTGGGCGACAGTGCAGACCAATGTGCGCCTGCCGCTGGATCTGAACGGACATGACCGTAAGTCTTCGGACGCGAAGGTCACTGAATCACTCAACCTGGTGGGGCTTGAAAAATTCGCGGGCAACCTGCCGCGAGAACTTTCTGGCGGGATGCAGATGCGGGTTTCGATCGCGCGTGGTTTGGTGACCGATCCGAATTTGCTGTTGATGGATGAGCCGTTTGGCGCGCTGGATGAAATCACACGCAATCGGCTTGACAGTGATTTGCTGCAGCTTTGGCAAAAGAAGAATCTGACAGTAATGTTTGTGACCCACTCGATCTATGAGGCGGTGTATCTGTCCACACGCGTGGTGGTAATGGCGGCGCGGCCGGGCCGGGTGATCGAAACCGTACCGATTGAAGAACCTTACCCGCGCGGCCCGGAGTTTCGCGTCTCGACGCAGTTCTCCAAATACGCCAAACACTTGCAGGAAAGCCTGCTGCGCGCCAGCAGCGCCGATGCAGACGAGGCGCTGGCATGATGGGCGAACACGTCACCGCAAAACCGGCGGCAACACCTTGGCTGGCAAACCGTAACTTTCAAAAAGTGTTTTACCCGCTATTGGTGGCTGTGCTGCTGATTGGGCTTTGGCACGGTAGCGTGGTCGCGTTCAAGATTCCGCCGTTTCTGGTGCCGTCGCCATTTCTGGTACTTGAAACGCTGGTGAAAGACTGGACGCTGCTTTCTGGCGCGCTCGTCAATACGCTCAAGATTACGATCTTCGCGTTTGTCAGTGCGGTGGTGCTTGGCACGTTGATCGCGTTTCTATTTGTACAAAGCCGCACAATAGAAACCGCGCTGTTTCCCTATGCGGTGCTGTTGCAGGTAACGCCGATTGTGGCGATTGCGCCGCTGATCATTATCTGGGTGAAAAGCCCCACAGTTTCGCTGGTGGTGTGTGCCACCATCGTGGCGCTGTTTCCCATCATCTCCAACACCACGCTGGGGCTGCGCAGTGTCAACCCGGGGCTCGCGAGCTACTTCAAGATGAACCGGGCAAGCCGCACGCAAACGCTGTTTCGTCTGCGGATTCCCAGCGCGTTGCCGTATTTTTTTGGTGGGCTGCGTATCTCCAGCGGACTCGCATTGATTGGTGCAGTGGTAGCGGAGTTTGTGGCCGGCACGGGCGGCACTGGCACCGGGCTTGCGTATCAGATTTTGTACTCGGGCTACCAGCTCAATATTCCACGCATGTTTGCGGCGCTACTGCTGATCACGCTCACCGGCGTGCTGCTGTTTGTCGCGATGGCCATGCTGTCGCGCTGGGCGCTGGGCGGCTGGCACGAGAGTGAAATTTCGCACGATTAAGAGCCCGCTACGCAATGACTTCCTCAATACTGATCAAAAACGCTCACGCCATTCTGACGGGCAACGCAGGCGATGCAGCGCGGCATGATGTAGCCGGGCAAGGCGGGGATATTCGTGTGGCCGATGGTTTGATTGCCGCGATGGGACGACTGAATGCGTTGCCGGGCGAGCAAGTGATCGATGCGACCGACTGCGTGGTGTATCCGGGCTGGATCAATACGCACCATCATTTGTTTCAGAGCTTGCTCAAGGGGATTCCTGCCGGAATCAATCTGGCGCTGGTGCCTTGGCTGGCTGCTGTGCCGGTGCCGTACCGCAAATATTTTGACAACGCGCATGCACTGCGAATTGCGGCGCGGATCGGCATTGTCGAGCTGCTGCTGTCTGGCTGCACAACGGTGGCAGACCATCAGTATCAGTACTACCCCGGCATGCCGTTTGACGCCAGTGAGGTGGTGTTTGAAGAGGCGGCGCGGCTCGGTGTGCGCTTTGCCTTGCTGCGCGGTGGGCAGACGGTCACGCGCGCGTTCGATCATGCGCCGCCGCCGCAAGCGGCTGCAGAAACGCTCGAAACATTTCTTGCTGCGATCGAAAAAGATACCAAGTGCTACAACGATCCCGGCCCCATGCCAATACGGCGCGTGGTCAGTTCCATCACCACGCCAACGTGGTCTTGCAAGCCAGAAGAACTCGACATCATGGCCGCGCAGGCACGCAAGCTCGGTATTCAAATGCATAGCCATTTGAGTGAAACCGCGGACTACGTGCGCTATTGCAAAGAAGTGCACAACTGCACGCCGGTGCAATTTGTGGAGGATCACGGCTGGATCGGCCCGGATGTCTGGTACGCGCATCTGGTGCATCTGAACGCGCAAGAAGTAAAGCGCCTGGCTGACACAGGCACCGGCATGGCGCACTGCCCCCAGAGTAATTGCCGCCTTGGGTCCGGCATTGCGCCTGCACCCGCGCTGATGGCGCAGGGCGGTGCGGTATCGCTGGCGGTGGACGGCGCCGCTAGCAACGAAGCGGCAGACATGGTGAGCGAAGCGCATACGGCGTGGATGGTCCACCGCGCGGCGCATGGTGCGGAGGCAATCACGGCGGAGGATGTGATTCACATGGGTACCGCCGGCGGTGCGCGCGTGATGCGCATGCCGGGCGTGGGTACGCTCGAAGTGGGTAAAGCTGCCGATATAGGGGTGTACAGCCTGGATCATCCGCGTTATTTTGGCCTGCACGACATGGCTGTCGGCCCGGTGGTTGCAGGTGGCGCGGCGCATCTGAAAGCAGTGCTGGTACACGGCAAAATCGTGGTGCGCAACAACGCAATACCAGGGCTGGACATGCAGGAACTGCGCCGTGACGCGCAGACACTTGTGAACCATATGCTGGCGGACGTTTGAAACCATGAAATTCGACTATGACCATCTTGCAACGCTCACGCGCGATTTGCCCGCATTGGAATGGGTGACGGATACTTCGCGCGTTGAGCGCTTATCACAAGATTTTTCCTGGTTCAGCCCGGTACTCAAGCGCGACTTGGCCGGCAAGAAGGCAGACATCGTCGTTCGCCCCAAAACAGAAGAAGAGATCAAGCAGGTGGTGGGCGCATGCGCGGCGCGCGGCATACCCGTCACCGTGCGTGGCAGTGGTACCGGCAACTATGGCCAGTGCACGCCGCTGTTTGGCGGCGTGCTGCTTGACTTGTCTGCGTTCAACCAATTCTTATGGTGCAAGGATGGCGTGGGGCGCGCGCAGGCGGGCATCCGCATGGGCGACTTTGATCGGCAGGCGCAGCCGCACGGGTGGGAACTGCGCTGCATTCCCTCCACCTTCCGCAGTGCCACGTTGGGCGGCCTGTATGGCGGCGGGTTTGGCGGCGTGGGGTCGATCAACTACGGGCCGCTTGCTTCCACCGGCAACGTGCTGGGCATCCGCGCCATGACGGTGGAGCCGCAGCCAAAGGTGGTGGAATTGCGCGCGCCAGAGGCGCTGCTGCTGCATCACGTATACGGTACCAACGGCATTGTGCTTGAGCTTGAGGTGGGCCTGGCGCCCGCACATCCGTGGATGGAGCAGATCATCTGCTTTGATGATTGGAACGCCGCGCTGGAGTGTGCGGATCTGCTCGCCAACGCGCCCGGAATTGTCAAAAAGAGCGTAACGTTCTTTGGCGCACCGGTACCTGATCATTTGGCCCAGTTGGCGGAGTTTTTGCCGGGCGGAACCAGTGCAGTGTTCACCGTGATCGCGGCTGCGTCGGAAGCAGCGGTGCTGGAGATGATTGCACCGTTTGGAGGCAGAATCACGTACCGAAAAGGTGCAGACGAAAAATCCACCCGCACGCTGGTGGAGTACACCTGGAACCACACCACGCTGCATGCAATGAAAGTAGATGCCAATCTCACGTATATCCAGAGCGGGTTTCAGGCTGGGAAGCATGTTGCGCAGGCTAAGCAAATGCATAAGCTGCTGGGCGACGAAGTGTTGATGCACCTGGAATTTATCCGCACCAAGGAAGGGCAGATGAATTGTTCCGGGTTGCAACTGGTGCGTTATTCCACTGAGGTGCGGCTCAATGAAATCATGCAGATTCATCGCGACAACGGCGTGTACATCGCCAACCCCCATGTGTATCACGTCGAAGATGGCAAGCAGGGCCAGATCAACCCGGATGTAGTGGCGACAAAAATGCGCTTTGATCCACAAGGGTTGCTCAACGCAGGAAAACTGCGCGGCTGGGAAGTGCGCGACCAGATCATGGCGGATGCTGCCGCTGGAAAAGTATCACTGGCCACGCTGCCGAAGTTCTAACGATGCTCGTTACTGCGCAACCCGTTTTTCGCAAATTCTGGCATGCGATCATGCCGCTCACACTGCTGACTGACGGGCCAAAACCATTCACGCTGCTGGGCGAAAAGATCGTTTTGTTTTTGGACGAAGCCGGGCAACCTGCCGCGCTGAAAGACCGCTGCTGCCACCGCACCGCGCAGCTTTCCAAAGGCTGGTGCGTGAATGGCAAGCTGCAATGCGGCTACCACGGCTGGACGTACGACCGCACCGGCCGCGTGGTTCGCATACCGCAGTACGAAGAAGGGCGCGCAATTCCGCCGGACTATTGCACGCCGTCTTACCGCTGCGTGGCGCGATACGGTTATGCATGGGTTGCGCTGGAAGAACCAATCACACCAATTCCCGAAGTGCCTGAGTTTGACGATCCGGCCTTTCGCACGATCTTTCAGTTCTACGAAACCTGGGCCACCAGCCCGATGCGTGCGCTGGAAAACTCGTTTGACAATGCGCACTTCTCCTTTGTGCACCGCGCCACGTTTGGCGTGGGTGCGCAGCCCAAGCCGAGCAAGTACGAGCTGGTCGAAAACCAAACTGGTTTTTATGCAGAAACCATCATCGACGCAGCCAACCCTGCCGCGTTTCACAAGGTCAGCGGCAGCACCGAAGCCATTACGCAGCGCCATATGCGTAACGCGTATTACCTGCCGTTTTCGCGCCGGCTGGATATTGAGTATCCCAGTGGCATCCGCCACATCATCATCAACTGCTTTACGCCGATTGACGATGGGCATTTGCAGCTCGCGCAGTGGCTTTTCCGCAATGACAGCGAGGCTGATTGCCCGGCGCAGTTGCTGATCGATTTTGACTACACCATCACGCGTGAAGACAAAGAGATTCTTGAAAGCACTGATCCCAACGCCGTGGTGGATACGCGGCGGCGTGGCGTAGAGTACTCAATGGATTCTGACAAGCCCGGGATGCTGATCCGCAAAAAGCTGATGGAGCTGCTCGCTGCGCATGGTGAGCAAGAGGTGTTTCAGATTCGCGCTGCTTAGCTTTTTTGTCCCTCTCCCGCTTGCGGGAGAGAGTTAGGGTGAGGGCACTCTAATTGCGGAAGTGATGTCCGCGATCACCGCAGCGCCATCATTTCTTTCTCCACGCGTCGTAAAAACGCCGCGCGCGATGCCTGCGTACTCGCATTCATGTGATAGTGCGCCAAATAATGCGTCTTCGCGCCCTTGGCGCAAAACCATTTGACATAGCGCGTGACGATTTTGCGCGGCGGGTCGCCCATCCACCATGCCATATGCCGCGGCCGGCCATAGGTGGCAATGCCGATCACCGTGTGGATATGCCTGAGCAGCGGCGTGACCGCGGCGCCCTCGATATTCATTGATACACCGGGGCGGAACACGCGGTCGAACCAGCCTTTGAGAATGGCCGGCATGCCAAAGCACCAAGTAGGGTAGGAAAACAGCAGCGCATCGTGGCTGTGCAGCAGCTCAACGTAGCGCGCCACATCCGGCGGCATGATGGCAGCGTCGTGGTAGCTGCGCCGCTCGTCGGCGTGCATGACAGGGTTGAACGCGTCCGCATATAAGTCGATGCGCGTCACGTTGTGCCCCGCAGCCAGCAGGCCGCTCTGCGCCGCATCGGCCAGCGCGGCGTTGTAGCTGTCTTCAAGTGGATGGGCGCGGATGAGAAGAACGTTCATGCACGCGATCCATGCAAGTTACATGCGCGAGCTGCCCGGTAGTATGTTTTCAGATACAGGTGCGCACTATCCATGCGGGTTTTGGAGCAAAAATGCCTCAAAAAGCGCATGGATATTGCGTGAACTACTTTGGAATACTGCCAACAATGCCTTCTACCAAATAGTCCATCTTGTTCAGCGCCTCATCCGTCATCGCACCTTGTTCCCAGCGCACCTTGCCGGCGTGGTCTTTCACCGGGCCGGTGAAGGGATGCAGTTTGCCGCGGGCGATTTGTGTGGCTTGTGCGTCTACGAAGGATTTGGTTGTAGCCGGTACCGCAGCGTTCCAGCCCGCGAGTTTTACGGCGCCGGCGTTCAAACCGTTCCATTGTGTATCGGACTTCCATGTGCCGCTCAATACCTGCTGTGCTGCGCGCGTGTAGTACGCATCCCACCAGTGCGTCACGGCGACGATCTGCGCGTCGGGCATGCGCTTGCTCACATCGGTGTGATACGCGATCAAACCCACACCTTTTTCCTGCGCAAGCTGCGGTACCGCGAGCGAGCCGGTGTGATACGCCAGCACATCGGCTTGCTGCGCGATCAGCGCCAGCGCGGCATCGCGCTCCTTGCCTGGATCAAACCACGATGCAGTCCAGATCACACGCACCTGCGCGTTGGGATTGGCCGCACGCGCGCCGCGTGTAAAGGCGTTAATGCCTTGCACCACCTCGGGAATCGGAAACGCCGCCACGTAGCCCAGCGTATTGCTCTTGGTTATCTTGCCTGCGGCCAGTCCGGCCAGGTAGCGGCCTTCATAAAACCGCGCATTGACGGTGGCCACATTCGGCGCAGTTTTGTAGCCGGAGACATGCACAAAACGCGTCGCGGGAAAGTCCTGTGCGACGCGTAAGGTTGGCTCCATATATCCAAACGACGCCGTGAAGATGAGTCCGTTGCCGGCCTGCGCAAGTTCACGAATGACGCGCTGCGCATCCGGCCCTTCATTTACGTTTTCTACGACCGTGGTTTTTACGCGCGCACCCAGCGCTTTTTCCATCGCCAGCATGCCTTGATGGTGCTGGTACGACCAGCCTGGCTCACCTTTGGGGCCAACCAGTACCAAGGCTACGCCCAGCGGTTTATCGGGGTCGGCACTTTGTGGAGGGGTTTGCGCAGACGCGCTAAGAAACAATAAAGAACTTGAAACAGCAATCAACAGCTTAAACAGCTCACGCAGGGGCAAGCCCGCGCCGCTGAGGTTTTTGAACATGGTTTTCCTCGACATGGCCCTGAAAAAAGAAGAACCTTTGTCCGTGCAGGGCGCACGGCAAAGGTTTGCTCAGAACGTAGTTTAGCGCAGCATGAAAAATAGCACTACGCAATATCCATGCGGGTTTTGAGCCATTTTGCTCTGAAAACCCGCATGGATATTGCGTAGTGCTGCCTGGAGTGAAGTAGGCAAGCTACTTAGAGCAGCGGCTCAAAAAAAACCTATCCGCCCAGATCAAGCACCGGCGTGGCTTGCAGCACCTCGGCAATCGACGTCTGCCCGCTGGCGACTTTGCTTACGCCCACCACGCGCAGCGGCAGCATGCCTTCTTTCACCGCGTGGCGGCGCAGGGCGGTAATGTCGGGGGATGCGTGGATCAAGGCTTTCATGTCTTCTGACATGGTCAGCAGTTCATACAGGCCGGTGCGGCCTTTGTAGCCCGTCATCCGGCATTCAATACAGCCCATGCCGCGCTTTGGCTGCATGATGCCGCTGAGCGTCCAGGGTTTGGCCAGTGCAGCGATGTCTGCAGCGTTGACGCGGTCATCATCAGTCTTGCAGTGCGGGCACAGTGTGCGCACCAGCCGCTGCGCAAGAACGCCCAGCACCGTGGCATTGATGAGGTAGGCGGGCACGCCCAGCTCCAGCAAGCGGCTGATGGCGCTTGGCGCATCGTTGGTGTGCAGCGTGGAAAACACCAAATGGCCGGTAAGGGCGGCTTGCACCGCCATCTCCGCAGTTTCAAGATCGCGGATTTCACCGACCATGATGATGTCCGGATCTTGCCGCATCAGGCTGCGCAGCGCCTGCGGAAAGCCAATCTCCAGTTGCGGCTGCACCTGCATTTGATTGAAGGCGGGCTCGATCATTTCGATCGGGTCTTCTACCGTGCACACGTTCACTTGATCGGTGGCCAGGCGGCGCAGGGTGGAATACAGCGTAGTGGTCTTGCCCGAGCCGGTCGGGCCGGTGACCAGAATGATGCCGTGCGGCCGCGCGGTCAGATCGACCCAGCGCTTGGCATCGGCCTCGCCAAAGCCAAGCGCGTCCAGGTCTTGCACGGCGACTTCCGGGTCAAAAATCCGCATGACCATTTTTTCGCCGAAGGCGGTGGGCAGGGTGGACAGGCGCATCTCCACCTCATCCCCGCTCGGATTCACGGTTTTGATGCGGCCATCCTGCGGGCGGCGCTTTTCCACCACGTCCATGCGGCCCAGCAGCTTGATGCGGCTGGTGATGGCGCTCATCACACCCATCGGCAACTGATAGACCGTGTGCAGCACGCCATCGATACGAAAACGGATCGCGCCAATCTCGCGCCGCGGCTCTAAGTGAATATCGCTGGCGCGCTGGTCAAACGCATACTGCCACAGCCAGTCCACCACCTGGATCACGCCTTGATCGTTCGCATCTAGCTGGCGGTTAGTCTTGCCCAGTTCCACCAATTGCTCAAAACTCGAGGTGGTTGGCGCACCGCCGCCCGCCTTGACCGCGGCCTTGACTGAGCGGGCGAGGGCGTAAAACTCGGTGGTGTATTTGGTCAGCTCAGCCGGGCTGGCCACCACCAGCGATACGGTCTTGCGCGCGGTGCGTTCAATTTCCGCCACCCAGCCGGTGTCAAACGGCTCGCAGGTGGCGATGATGACTTCTGTCGGTGTGATGATCACGGGCAGCGCGCTATTACGCTCTGCATAGGCAATGCTCATCACATCTGCAATGCGCGCTACATCAACCTTGAGCGGGTCAATCTTCAGATAAGGCAGCCCCGCATGCTGCGCGAGCCAATGCGTGATGCCGTCCAGATCGAGCTTTTTGCCGTCGCTGGCGCGGTGCACAGATACGTTGGTGAGGCGCTGCAACGCGTGCTGGCTGCTGGATGC
>JBJOQV010000426.1:0-4681 GCA_046049785.1 Pseudomonadota bacterium | reverse complement strand
CCTGCGTGCTCAACGATGATGGCTTTCACATCGCCGGTCTTCTCGCAGCGCAGTGCCTTGTGGCCGGTAAGCACGGCCACGCCGTCTTTTTCCAGCGCGGCTTTTGCAAGGGCAGACACTTCCTCGTCCTCGCGGATCATGATGCGCGGCAGCATTTCAATCTGCGTCACCTGCGCGCCCAGCCGCGCGAAGGACTGCGCCAGCTCGCAGCCAATCGGCCCGCCGCCCAGCACCACCATGCGCCCCGGAATGTCATCCAGCTTGGCAAATTGGTCCCACAGCGTGTCGCTGGTCACATAGCCCACATCATTAATGCCCGGCAGCGGCGGCACAAACGGCTGCGCACCGGCGGCGATCACGATGCTGCGCGTGGTGAGCGTTTGCAGCGTGCCATCGTTGCGCTTGATCTCCACCGTCCACGGGTTTTTGATCTTGGCGTAGCCCTGCACCACATCCACGCCCAGGCCGGTGTAACGCTCCACGCTGTCATGCGGCTCAATCGCTGCGATGATGCTATGCACCCGCGCCATGGTTTCCTTGAAAGAAAATCGCGTGACTTTTGCCTCGCTGATGCCGTAGTTGTTTGACTGCGCGATCTGCTTCATCAGCTTGGCGCTTTTGATGATGGCCTTGCTGGGTACGCAGCCGTAGTTGAGGCAATCGCCGCCCATTTTGTGCGCTTCGACCAGGGTGACCTTGGCTTTGACCGCGGCGGCGATGTAAGCAGACACCAGGCCGCCCGCGCCCGCGCCGATCACGACCAGGTTACGGTCGAACTTGGCAGGCTTCACACTCGCCCACCGTGCGTACACCTTGCGGCCTTTGAAAAAATCGACGATCTTCTTTGCAATCAGCGGAAACAAACCCAGCAGCACAAACGATCCAAGCAGGGCAGGGGACAAAATGCCCTTGAGTGATTCGATTTTTGCCAATTGCGTGCCCGCATTCACATACACCGCAGTGCCCGCCAGCATGCCCAGTTGGCTGACCCAGTAAAAGGTGGCAGCCTTCATTTTGGTCAAGCCCATCAGCAGGTTGATGACAAAAAACGGCACCACGGGAATCAGGCGCAGAGTGAACAGATAGAACGCGCCTTCTTTTTGAATGCCTTTGTCAATCTCGGCCAGCCGTGCACCAAACTTGCTTTGCACCGAATCGCGCAGCACATAACGCGAGACTAAAAAAGCGAGTGTCGCGCCGATGCTGGAGGCAAATGACACCACCAGCAGGCCCACCCAAAACCCAAAGATCGCGCCGCCGGCCAGTGTCATGATGGCTGCGCCGGGCAGGGACAGCGCGGTTACGGCAATGTAGATGGCCAAGAAGCTGCCGATAATCAGCAGCGGGTTTTGTGCGTAGAGCTGGCCGAACGATGCTTGGCTGTCTTTTAGATACTGCAGGCTGAAAAACCGCCCCAGATCAAAAACAAAAAAGGCAGCGATCAGCAAAACGATCAAGCCAACGATAAATAGTTTCTTCTTTTGCATGGAATGCTCCCAAAGACGCTTTGGCCCATGCGGGTGGCCATAAGCGACTGCGTTGTGACTTGAAGTAGTCGATGTGCCGCGCCCTACCTTACCGCGTACAGCGGATTTGCTTATTTGGTTTAGCGCATTGTTAGCGCTACTTGAACGCCTGCCAGCCGGCAGTAAGGCGTGTGCACGTGGTGATGGCGCACAGTGCGGCAAATAACCAAGCCAGCCAGGCAAACCAGAGCGGAAAGATGCAGGCCAGGCAAAACACGATCAAGGTTTCTGTCGCTTCTGTGAGGCCACCCAGGTAGAACAGGCCCTTACCGGGGAATGCTGTGCTTGTCATGCCGCGCTTGGCGGCCATGACGGCGTAGGCAAGAAAGCTTGCTGCCGTGCCCATGAATGCCAACAGCAGCGCGCACGCCGGCAGCGCGTTGCGCGCCGGATCCGCCAGCGCAAAAGCGAAAGGAACTGACGCGTAAAAGATAAAGTCCAGGCAAATATCCAGAAACGCGCCGCGATCGGTGGGCTGGGTTTGGCGTGCCAGTTCGCCATCGATTCCGTCCGCTAGACGGCTTACCAGAATGCAGATCAAACCGCCCATGTACTGCCCAAACGCTATCAGCGTGGCGCCCGCAAGGCCGCAGGCAAAACCGGCAAGTGTCACCTGATTGGCGGAAACACCAGCGCGATGCAGACCTGCTGCGCAAAAGCGCAGGACTGGGGCAAGCTGGCGGAGCGCGACTCGATCAAGCATGGGTAGTGTTCAGGTGTTGTGCGCTCACCCGATCAGCAGCGAGCACACATGCACGTGCGCACGCACTTTGCCACAGTTTGGCGGCCACTTTGCGCCGAGCAATGCACGGCTGAAATATTCGACCAAGTTTTGTCTAAGCGCCTGCTTGGTCGAACCAAACCGGGCAAAGAAGGCCCCTTTTGCTGCAATTCATGCGAAATTGACGCCTTTTTGTGTCAATTTGCGTGATTTTGCCGCCTGAATTTAGGCGCTTTGCAAAAGTGCCTATGGCCGTGCAAACCCTAGGCTTGGCGCGGGTTTCCAGCGAACCGCGCCGGAAAGCCGCACTAGAGAAGCGTCTCCAGACTATTGAGTTTTTGCGCTGCAGCACTTAAATTAGCACCATCATGAAAACTAAAGTCCTGTTTGTGTGCATGGGTAACATCTGCCGGTCGCCGACCGCCGAGGGTGTATTCCGCACCTTGGTCAAAAACGCCAGCCTCGAAGCCGACGTCAAGGTCGATTCCGCCGGTACGCACGCCTACCACGTGGGCGAGGCGCCGGACGCCCGTTCACAATCTTCCGCCAAAAAGCGCGGCTACGACCTTTCCAGCCTGGTCGCCCGCCAAGTGACGGTAGAAGACTTTCGCGACTTTGATTACATCCTGGCCATGGATTGGGACAATCTGGCCATGTTGCAGCAAATGTGCCCCAAACAGTACCAGCACAAACTGATGCTGCTCATGCGCTTTGCCGGTGACTACGAAGAAGCCACCGTACCCGATCCGTACTACGGCGGCCCGGAAGGCTTCGTCAAGGTGCTTGATCTGGTAGAAGACGCCTGCTCTGGCTTGCTGGATGTCGTGCGCAAGCGTGCAACCATGTACGCGGCGGCTTGATCGCTCCGTCGTTTCGCACAAAAACCCGGCCAGCGCCGGGTTTTTTATTGGTATGCAATGCAGTGATACGCAATATCCATGCGGGTTTTCAGCTCATTTAGCCTGAAAACCCGCATGTATATTGCGTGATAACCTATAAACCCTGGTTCAGCAATAAAAAAGCGGCGCTTGAAGCGCCGCTTTTTTATTTGCTGCAATAACTGTTACTTATTGACCTTCCAGTACCTGAGCAAAGCGCGCAGCGCTTCCGGCTTGTTTACAGGATTATCAAGTCCTTCCTGCGTCTTGGTGTTGCTGCCGTGGCAGCCCGCGCACGTGCGGGCCTCGCCCGGCTGCATGGTCACCCACACACGCTCGCGCACAATCGGCACGCCGCCCGCGTCAGTCGTCTGCCACGCTAGCGCGCGGTTAGCCGGTACAAAAGCGGCGGTGCTGCCGTCCGGGCTGATCTTTACGCTGCCTGCTGGGCCGCCTGCGTTGACGGGATTCTTGTTTTGGCCAGCCGGCTGACCAATCACGCGGCGGCCCGGCAATGCGCCGTTGAAGGCATCGTATCCACGCACCTGGTTACCCTCAATGATTTGAAAGTGGGTAATCGGATAGACCTTGCCATTGTTGGCGGCGGTCTTCACGCCGCCAGGCACCTCGAGGTTTTGCGGCTGTTGGGTGTCAGCACGATCGCGCTTGGTTTGGTCGTTGGTGACAATCAGAGCCAGATTATTGGTGCGTAGCCAACTGCTCAGTTCTGCTTCGGTCACGCCTTCTTCAGCGAGCACCGCTTTGGCTGCAGCGTCCAGCCCGTCCTCAATCTTGCCTGCGGGGCGCGGCCGCGCCACCAGCTCGGTAGGTTCCAGCTCCCACATGGTGGCACCGTTTTTGACGATGCCTTGTGTCAGTGCAGTGCCGGCCGTGAGGTTACCGGCGGCGTCTTTGACAAGTTGCCGTAAGCGGAACGCCGCGGTGTTGTTCACGGCGCCATTGGCGCTGTGCGCGGCCACAATCGCGCCTGTCGTCAATGGCAACACATTGCGAAAGCGCTGCGCGCCGCTGGTCACCGGAGTGAACACCATCTGTTCGGTGTTCACATTGGGCGCGCCGTTCAGGCGAATGACCGGGCCGGCAGTGAAGCTGGCAAATTCCTGTGCCCACACCATGTAATAAGTGCCCGGCGTTGCCGGGTCTTCCTTGATGCCAAAAAAGCCTGCGTCGTTGCTGATGGAGAACTTGTTCTGCGTGAACGTCAGGTTGGGAAAGCTGCTGAGATTCGGATCGTCCAGGAACGCGGCGCGTATGTCTGGAACCCGCATTTCATGCCGGCCGATGTGGTTCAGCGTCAGCTCTGCAGTGCCATCCTGGTTCATCTGCCAAGGCTGGAATACGTTGAACTGATGGCGGCTGACAGTCCCGTAGGGCGAAGTGGACTCTGCAAAACGTAGTTCCGGGAAGAACTCAGCGCGCGCCGTGCGCGCCGCGTTTGCGGCTTCGCTCGCCACGTTGTAGCCCTGGTAGCTTTCCGCCTGTTGATCCTGCACCAGGTGGTCCCACCTAGTAAAGATCACGCGGCCGGTGCTGTC
>JBJOQV010000425.1:0-3252 GCA_046049785.1 Pseudomonadota bacterium | reverse complement strand
CTCAATTTTCCATGGCCAAATCGGTGCAAATTGATCCGCAGGTGCCAACCTGTCACCCGACAAGCGGTAGGTATCGCAGCGGGTTTACCCGAAACTTCAATTGCATCCCTTTGTCTGTCGTTGGGTGACAAAACGCTGGCGCCGCCAGTGCACCATTCAGGGGGATCATGTGAAAAGCGCAGCGAAAAGCGGTTTGTCGTGTATGTGGCGCGGGGCGAGTGTGCTGACGCTTGCCCTGCTGGTGGTCTCGTGCGGCGGCGATGGCAGTTCAGGCGGTGCCGCACCGCCGGTGGGCGCAAGTTCGCCGGTGCCTGCGCCTTCTCCCGCATCTTCTCCCACGCCAAGCGCTTCACCAACTGCCAGCCCGGCACCAAGCCCGGGCGCAACGCCAACACCCACACCTAGCGCGAGCGCGACGCCCACGCCCGTGTCCGGCAAAGGTTTGTTTGACTGCCCGGCTGTCGAGCCGCCGGCCTATGCTGTCAGCACCGGCGATACGCCGGCGGGCAAGCTGTCGGGCGGGTTTCAGACCTCCTGCGCCACCTGCCACGGTGCCACGGGGCAGGGCCTGTCCGTATTTCCAGCGATTCCGGGCAATCTGAGCGAGACTGATTTCATGCGCCGGGTGCGCACGGCTTCGGCAGTGATGCCGGCGCACGATGCCGGCTTTATTTCGGATGCGGAGCTGAAAAGCGATTACGCGATTCTGAAAAAACTCGTCGGCGTGCCGGCTACGGCCGCCATGCTCGCGCCCGGCGCATCTGAATGGACGGTGGCCAAGACCGACGAGGTGTACCAGCGCGGCCTGGCTGTGTGGCGCAAGGCCAGCGCCAAAGACGGCACCGCTTGCACGCATTGCCACGCGCCGGACGCGATTGATCTGGCGCTGATCGGCTTTTCCGATGACGCAATCATGCGCCGCGCCAACTTGCACGTCGATGTCAAAGACGCGTTGGCGCTGCGGGACTTCGTGCACGGACAGCGCAAGCGCTTTGCCGTTGCCAAGCCGTGCGCAACAGACTGGCGGCCGTTCCAGCCCGGCGGCACGGTGCTGCCGGGCAAGAATGCCAGCGAGCAGGACATTTCGTTCCGCGATGAGCTGGTCAAGCGCAACGTGCAGGTGATGACCAGCCGTATCGTCACGCTGGACGATGCCACGCGCGCCGTGGCCGACCTGCAGGCGATCGACCTGCGCAAGCTGCCCATCGGCATCCCGCTGCCGCGCTGGACGGAAGATCCGTTTAACGGCGCCGCACACAAAACGCTCAACGATTA
Source organism: Pseudomonadota bacterium (assembly GCA_046049785.1). Taxonomy (GTDB): domain Bacteria; phylum Pseudomonadota; class Gammaproteobacteria; order Burkholderiales; family Burkholderiaceae_C; genus JBJOQV01. Next base: position 1,977 of record JBJOQV010000425.1, on the reverse strand, counting down.
CATGCCCGGCCTGCCGGCTGTGCCCAATAATCCTGCTGACTTTGCCGCCAAAGAAGACGCGTATCTGGCCAACCCCACCGACGATGGACTGTTCCAGTTGCTGGACATGTTTGCGAAGGAAACGACTGATGGCGGCTTCATGGCCAAGGTGCCCATCGATGCCATGTGCAATGCCGGCCAAACCACCGCCATGACGGCGTCGATGCGCGACTTCAAGCGGCGCAGCAATCTGATTGGGCAGCATTTGTTCCGCCAGGCGCTGCTCAAGCGCGAAAGCTGGCTGGACAAGCCGCGTTCGCCGTTTCCCAGTGCGCCGTTCAGGGCCAACCCCATGTTCTTTGTCGGCGGTGAAAATGTGGAGGATTATCTGCTGTACCGCTGCGGCACCGCGTACGACAAAAACTCGCGGCCGGGGCAACTGCTGGCTATGCATCCGCTGGATCGCGAGCAGCTGTCTGCCAAAGATGCTGCCGATGGCCGCATGACAGACCTTTCCAGGGAACTGTCGCATCCGTGGATGACGCTAGGCCAGCTGTTTGATCAAACCCTGTTCAGCACCGAATCGCAGCCGGAAAACAAGCTCGGCTATTGGGAAATGCTCACCTTTGATCAGCGCGACTTTCACCTGCCGTTTTTCTACGGCCACCGCACGGCCACCCAGCTGAAGTACTGGACCGACCACAAAGGCACGGCGCTGTACCCCAAGAGCACCGGCTATCACGCCTGGCTGGTGACCCATCCGTTCTTGAACGGCCGCACGCTGTTTCAAAGCTCGCTAAAAGGCACGCCAGACTCCCGCTATGTGGCCGATCCGGTGGGCGCAGCCCGCTTGCGCGGCAACATGATCCGCATGTTTCTGTTGATCCAGCGCGATCTGCTGCAAAAAGGCACCGCAGTCAACTTGCCGGAAGTCAACGCCGATCACTGTGTTGCGGTGGGCTGCCAGGTCAACAGTTGGTACGGCTACATCAACGACTTGAAGGGTAATCTCAATGATGCGCAGCGCAAGGCCAAGATGGCTGGCTTCACGCAGCAAGACATTGACCTGTACGTCACCGATACCGAGAAGCTGATTACCGAGGTGCTGGGTTTGATTGCCCGCGCTCCCAAGGTCAACTAGACCACGCAGTATTCATGCGGGTTTTCGGGCGTTTTTGCCTGGAAACGCCCGTCAATATTGCGTAGAGCAATAAAAAAGCCGCTCGAAAGCGGCTTTTTTGCTTAGCAGGCGCATCGTCATTCGCTGCTGTTACCAATGCCAAGCAGTGCCAGCAGGCTGCTGAACACGTTGTAGATGTTCAGGTACAGCGCGGTGGTGGCGCTGATGTAGTTGGTTTCGCCGCCTTGCACGATGCGGTTGATGTCATACATGATGAACAGCGAGAAGATGCCCAGGCACATGACGGTCAGCGCCAGCATCAGCGCTGGCATCTGGAAAATGATGCCGATGATCGCGCCAAAGAACACCACCAGTGCGCCCACCATCAAGAACTTGCCCATGCCGGACAGGTCTTTCTTGACGAACGTGCCCACCGCCGCCATTACCGCAAAAATGCCCGCCGTGCCGCCCAGAGCGGTCATGACCAGGCTGGCGCCGTTTTGCATGCCCAGCACAACACCCACCAGCCGAGAGAGCATCACGCCCATGAAGAAGGTGAAGGCGAGCAGGAAAACTACGCCCATGCTGCTGTTTTTGTTCTTTTCAATCAAGAACATGAAACCAAAGGCACCCACCAAGAACGCCACCAATGAAATCATCGGGCTCTTGAGCATGGTTTTGTCCAGGCCCATCGCCATAGCAAGCCAAGCGCCAGCAATGGTAGGGACGAGGGAAATCGCCAGCAGCGTGTAAGTGCTGCGTAGCACCTTGTTGCGTTGCTGCGCGCTGACTGCGCCGCCGTAACCCGCAATTGTCTGAACTTCTGGTTGCATCGACTTCTCTCCTATTCAAGTGAGCATCCAACACCCTCAAGGATA
>JBJOQV010000424.1:0-8214 GCA_046049785.1 Pseudomonadota bacterium | reverse complement strand
ATATAGCGAAAACCCGATATAACAAACAGCACGCGCATTCACCAGGATGATCAGCTACATGAATGCGGTCACTAGAGATTTGGAATCGAAAAGCACCTGGATAGCACGCAATATCCATGGGCATTTCCAGCCATTTTCGCCCCAAAACCCGCATAGATATTGCGTAGAGCATTTCCAAACCCCACTCAACCCCCAAACCAGCGCCTGCGCACCGGCTCCTGCACCGGCGGCGGCACATCTTCATCCATCACACTCGCCAGCACGGTGTTTTCCACGGTCTGCAGCGGCGCTTTGAGCACGGGTGCGACGGGGATGCCAGAATCCACCAGCAGCGCGCGCACGAGGGGCGCAAGGGTCACGGCGGCGGGTTCGCAGATGAGGCTGTAGCGCTGCTCTTCGCCTACGGTCACGGGTGTGACCCAGCCGATTTTTTGCAGGGTGTTCAGGGCATCTTGCAGGGCACCGCGCGGGGCGTCGATGGTGTGTTCCAACTCTGCGAGGCCGAGGGAAAACGGTTCGGCGTTGCGCGCTTCTTGCAGCGCACGCGTTACCGCAAGCGCGTCTGCAAACGCGTCGCCCGCCCTGGCCACACGCTGCTTGTCTTGCTGGCCCCAGGTAGGCAGAATCGATGCGATCACGGCGCCGGCGAGCGTGATGAGCCAGCACACATACAGCCACAGCAGAAAGATCGGCACCACAGCAAAGGCGCCGTAGAGTTCACGAAAATTGGCGAAGGTGGTGAGGTAAGAGGCAAAGCCGCGTTTGACTATTTCAAACAGCACCGCGGCCACCAGCGCGCCAATCAGCGCGTGCTTCCACGCCACCTGTGTGTGCGGCACGGTGCGGTAGAGCACCGCCCAGCCGGCTGTAGCCAGCAGCACGGGCACGAACCACAGCATCACGCCGGATGCGCCTGCCAGCAGCTTTACGCCAGCCACTTGCGCAGCGGCCAGCCCGGTGAGCCACAAGCTCACACCCAGCAGCACCGGGCCAAGCGTAAGCACCGCCCAGGCGACCACCATGCGCTGCGTAAAGCCCTTGGTGGCCCGCACGCGCCAGATTTGGTTGAAAGTACTTTCAATCGTGATGAGCATGGCAAATGCAGTGACAATCAAAAACGCCAGTCCCAGCAAAGTCATGCCGCGCGCTTTGTCGGCAAAGCCGTTGATGAACTGCATCACGGTTTCGCTGATCATGGCAGGCATCAGCGCTTCAAGAAAATACTCCTGCAACGCAACGCGAAACTGTTTGAACAGCGGAAACGCCGTAAAAATCGCCAGCGCCACGGTGGCCAGCGGCACAATGGCAAGCGTGGTGGTAAAGGTAAGGCTGGCCGCGGTTTGCGAAAGCCGCTCTTCGCGCATGCGCGCCACCACACGTGCGGCAAAATGCTTGGTGTTCGTCCACTGCTTGAATAGTCCCATACGAATATCATACGAGCGATGAAAGATCTTCTGGTTTTGTATTACTCCCGCAGCGGCCACACCGCGCAATTGGCCGAGGCAATTGCCGATGGCATTGGCAGCGTTGCCGGTGCGCAGGCGCGCATGCGCACAGTGCCGCCGGTGGCGCCCAATACGCAAGTGGCAGCCCCGCCCGTACCGGCAGAGGGCCCGCCGTATGTGGAAGCCAAAGATTTGGCCGAATGCATTGGCCTGGCGCTGGGCTCACCCACGCGCTTTGGCGGCATGGCATCACCGCTCAAACATTTTTTGGAGCAAACCACGCCGCTGTGGATCAATGGCGCGCTGGCGGGCAAGCCAGCCTGCGTATTCACTTCAACCGGCAGCATGCACGGCGGGCAGGAAACTACGCTGATTGGCATGATGATGCCGCTGCTGCATCACGGCATGTTGATGGTGGGCCTGCCCTACACAGAACCTGATTTGATGGCCACCAGCTCTGGCGGCACGCCGTACGGTGCGAGCCACATAGCCGGCGCAGATGGCAAGCGCAAATTCACCGATGAAGAGCGGCGGCTGGCGGTTGCGCAGGGCAAGCGGCTGGCGCAGATTGCACTGAAGCTCAGCACATGAACCTGATATGAACCTGATCAAAGGCCCCTATCACTTCATGGCCCTGCTCGGCTGGCTGCATTTGATTGCGCTCGCCGTGATTTGGGATGGCATGATTGATCCCACACGCGGCGCGTGGCTGTGGATCGCGGCCAAGCTGTTGCCGCTGCTGCTGCTGCTGCCGGGAATATTCAAGGCCACCAGTTTTGGCATGCAACTGGCCAGCATGGTGGTGCTGCTGTACATGGTGGAAGGCTGCGTGCGCGGCATGACCTCCGCCCCGCCGTCAAACGCGCTGGGGTGGGCGCAGTTTGCGCTGTCTTGGATTGTCTTTTTTGGTCTTGTACTGCATTTGCGGCCTTTGAAAAAGGCGGCAAAGGCTAGACAACTGGATGATTCAGCTAAAGGCGGCGTCACACCCGCCCTCACCCCCCGCCCCTCTCCCGCTGATGCGGGCGAGGGGAGCAAGGCGCAGCGTGGCTCTAATTGATGCGTTGCGAGGTGTCGTTGGTGATGCAAATGTGCTCACGGGTAGCGACGCCGCACCCTACCTGACCGACTGGCGCAAGCGTTTCACCGGTCACGCCCAAGCCGTGGTGCGGCCTGCCAGCGCGCAAGAAGTCGCGGCCATCGTCACGCTGTGCGCGCACACGCACACACCGATTGTTCCGCAAGGCGGCAATACGGGGCTAGTGGGCGGTGCAACGCCGGATGGGTCTGGCAACGCTATCGTGCTTTCGCTCGCGCGCATGAACAAGATTCGCAGCATCGATACCGCGAACAACACCTTGATTGCAGAAGCCGGCTGCATACTGCAAACCGTACAAGAAGCGGCGGCGGATGCGGGCCGGTTGTTTGCTCTGTCACTGGCCGCAGAAGGCTCGGCCACGCTGGGCGGCAACTTGTCCACCAACGCTGGCGGCACGCAGGTGCTGCGCTACGGCAACGCGCGTGAGCTGTGCTTGGGGCTCGAGGTGGTTACGCCGCAGGGCGAGATCTGGAGCGGCCTGACTGGCCTGCGCAAGAACAACACCGGCTACGACCTGCGCGATTTGTTCATTGGCGCAGAAGGCACGCTGGGCATTATCACTGCGGCGTGCATGAAGCTTTTTCCTGCGCCGCGCGCGCAAGTCACGGCGCTGGCCGCGCTTTCAAATGTGGAAGATGCCGTCGCGCTGCTTGAACTTGCGCAAACGCGCTGCGGCCCGACGCTGACGGGTTTTGAGATGTTCAGTGAGACCTGCCTGCAGCTGGTGGAAAAGCACTTCTCCGCCCACCGGTCGCCGTTTGCCGCGAGGCACGCGCAGTACGTACTGCTTGAAATCACTGACCATGAAGACCACGCGCACGCGCAGGCCTTGTTGGAGTCGCTGATGCAAACGGCGCTTGAGCGTGGGCTCGTGCAAGATGCGGTGGTGGCGCAAAGCCAGGCGCAGAGTTCAGCGTTGTGGGCGCTGCGCGAATGCATTTCAGAAGCGCAGGCAGCGGAAGGCAAGAACATCAAGCACGACATCAGCGTGCCGATTTCAAGCATTGCCGCATTTGTGCGCGAAACCGATGCGCTGCTGCAACAACACTTTGCCGGCGTGCGCATGGTGACATTTGGTCATCTGGGCGATGGCAATTTGCACTACAACGTGTCGCCGCCTGAATATGGATCACGCAATATCCATGCGGGTTTTGAAGGCAAAATTGCTGAAAACCCGCATGGATATTGCGTAGATGCTCCAGAAACCGGGTTTTTAGCTCAGCAAGAAGCGATTTACCGCCTGGTGCACGACCAAGTGGCCAAGCACGCCGGCAGCATCAGCGCAGAACACGGGATTGGCCAGCTCAAGCGCGCGGAGCTGCCGCGCTACAAGAGCGAAGTTGAACTTAGGTTAATGCGTGTCATCAAACAAGCACTTGATCCGTTGGGAATCATGAACCCCGGCAAAATTTTGTAAGGAAACTATCGTGAACTTCAGCGTAAAAGTGTTTGCCACCGTCATGTTTGGCCTACTCGCGACCTCGGCCTTTGCCCAGCAGACCGGCCTGCTGCGCTGTGAAGACGGCAAAGGCGGCGTGTCCTACGTGGAAAAATTCTGCCCAGAAGGCTACAAGGGCGTGAAGGACGTGCGCTCACGCACCAAGACCGAAGTGGAAATGGACTCTGACTTGAACAAGTCCGCCCCCAAGAAGCCGCAATTGACCGAAGCGCAAGCGCGCCGCTGCGTGGGCCGCAAAAGCGAGCTTGAGGCGATGAAAAAGCGCCTGACCGGTATGGAAGTCGGTCCCAAGTACGACGAATTTGCCAAGCGCGTTCAAAACACAGAAGCAAAATACGAAGCGGAGTGCAAGCGCGCTTCTTGATTGAGCGCTGCTAGAGCGCATCCAATAAGAAACACAGCAATAAGGGGATAGAAATGCGGGCATTCGCACGCGCGGCAGTGTGGAGTTTGCTGATGGTGTGGCACATTGCAGGCATTGCAGCAACCCGCTGCGAAGATGCGGCAGGCAAAGTGACCTACGTGGAGGGCGCATGCCCGGCCGGAACAAAGTCCGTGCGCGAAGTGGGCAAACCCGCCGCTCCAGCCGTTACCGATCAGACCACCGCAGTAAACCGCGCATCACAAGAATACAAAGACGCAGAACGCCTGCGGATTGCGCGTGAGAAACAGGAAAACAAACAGGCCAGTGCGAACGCCGCCGCCACCAAACGCGCCAACGCGCAGGCAAAGAAATGCGAGCGGCTGGCGGTGCGGGTCAAGCGCGCCAAGGAAGATGAAAAATCCGTCACGCCGAAGGACGCAGAGAAGAAAAAACTCAAGCGCACACGGCTTGAGGAAGATTACGCGATGCAGTGCAAGCGCTAAGCGGCGACTAATCGATTTCGGCCAGGAGCGGCCGCGTTGCCCGGGGCGCTTCCAAGTCGAGCAACTGCGCATCACTCATTGCACCCAGGCCGCGCGGATCAGACAGCAATTGCCGCCAACGGCGCGCACCACTCAGCCCGTTGAACAACCCCAGTGCATGCCGCAAAGTGGCAAATGGATGGGTTTTGTTCTCGCACCGCGCGTGAATGACGTATTGCATCAATGCACGCCAAACGTCCATGCGGGCCGATAGCGAAATATCCAGATCGCTATCCAATAGCTGCGCGTCCATCTCACGCAAGCTCCAAGGGTTGTGATACGCCTCGCGGCCGATCATGACGCCGTGCAGCGCTGTAGAAACTCCCTCTCCCGCGCGCGGGAGAGGGTTGGGGTGAGGGCTACCTGCGCTGAAATCGATCTCACTCAAAAACCCCCTCGCCTGCCCCGCCGTTTTGATTCCACCATTGAGCACGAACGTGAGCGCCGGAAAATCCAGCGCGAGCTGCGTCACAAAGTCATAACGCAGCGGCGGCACTTCACGGTTCTCCTTGGGGCTGAGCCCTTTGAGCCAGGCATTGCGTGCATGCACGATGAATACGCTCGCGCCGCCTTCACTGACCGTACCGACAAAGTCACGCACAAAGCCATAGTCTTCAGCTTGATCAATGCCGATGCGGTGCTTGACGGTCACGGGCACGTGCACTGCATCCACCATGGCCTTCACGCAATCACGCACGAGCTGCGGCTCGGCCATCAGGCATGCACCAAACGCGCCGCGCTGCACGCGCTCGCTGGGGCAGCCGCAATTCAGATTGATCTCGTCATAGCCCCACTGCTCGCCCAGTTTGGCGCATACGGCCAGATCGCCCGGCTCGCTGCCACCCAATTGCAGCGCAACTGGTTGCTCTACGGCAGAAAAATCCAGATGGCGCGGCTTGTCACCGTGAATCAATGCCCCGGTGGTGACCATCTCGGTATACAACCGTGCATTGGGTGAAATCAGGCGATGAAAGACGCGGCAGTGCCGGTCTGTCCAGTCCATCATCGGAGCGACGCACAGGCGCCAGGGAGAGAAAGGGTTCATGAACGGCTTGCGAAGATGAAGCTACAGTCTAATGGAATTGGCTCAAGCGCCTGCGTTAGCCCATATGAAGCGCGCAGTATTCATGCGCTTTTTAGCTTCGCAGAAACGCTAGAGAAGACGCTTTATTTATGAGCGTTTTCAGCCAATTTGCCTTGAAAAAGCGCATGAATATTGCGTGAACCTGACTCAAATAATGCTTTGCCTAGCGATCGCGCTGCGCTTCTTTCTGCGCCAACACCTCTTGCCGCAGCCGGTGCACTTCTTCGCGCAGCGCGCCAATTTCGCGCATCAGATCGCGCTCAATCTGCCGCTCTTCAACTTCCACAAACATGGCGGCGACTGATGCCGTGACCAGCGACAGCACGGCGAGCCCCACCAGCACGACCACCACAGAAAATACGCGGGACAGCGGAGTGCTGGGCACAATGTCGCCATAGCCCACCGTGGCCGCAGTGGTAAATGCGAGCCACAGGCCATCTGCCAGCGAAGTGACGCGCGGCTCCAGCATCCAGAACCCCACCCCGCCAGCGCCCAGAATAAGCAGGCACAGCGCGAGTGAGTAGACAAGCCCACGGCGGGTGATAAAGCGGGTACGGCGCAATTTGGCTGACATTTTTCTACTTTAGCGCGCGCCGGCACTTAGGCGAGTTGATTCACCTCAACAGCGCAATTCAACGCTACGCGGTGGCGGCTCGGCCTTGCCGCAAGCCCAGCCATTCATTGAACGCGAGCGCGCCAAGCACCATTGCGCCGCCGATCAACGTAGTCTTGCCGGGTTGTTCGCCCACCAAAAACCACGCCCAGACGATGCCGAAAATGACCTCCAGCAGCGCAAGCAGCGCCGTTTCTGGCGCGGACAGGTGGCGCGCGGCGCGTACCAGCAGCACGCACGGAATACCCAGTTGCACTACGCCCAGCAACGTGAGCCAAGCCAGATCATGCGCGGATGCTTGCATTGGCCACGCGAGCGGAAGCATGACGAGCGCAGAAATAATGCCGCCGATCATCACCGCGGCGGAAAAATCTACCGCCCGCTTTCCACTTGTTGCACTACGCTGATACATCACCAAGTTGATCGCGGAAAAAATGGGAATGCCCAGTGCAACCAGTACGCCAACAACGTGTTTGCCTGATAGCCCTGCCACGTCCACCGCATACATCAACGTGATGCCGCATGCCGCGACGAAGATGGCCAGCCATGTGCGCGCAGGAATCGCCTTGCGCAGCACCACCCACGCCAGCAGCGCGGTAAACACCGGCCCGAGGCTTTGCGTGATCAATACGTTGGCCACGCTGGTCAGCGACAGTGCAATCATGAAGCAGGAAAACATCACCGCCCAGCACACGCCCGACACCCACAGCGGCCAGCCTGCATGCACAACGCGCTGCCACGCGTCTTTGCCTTGCGCCGCTGCCAGGTAGATGGCGACGGTCAGTGCAGCAACCAGGCTGCGCCAAAAGGTGATTTCAAATCCAGCCGCGTTTTCCAGCTTGCGCGTGACCACGCCGCCAATGCTCCACATGAGCGTGCAGGCGAGCATCAAAAAAAACGCGTTGCGGTGTTCGTGAGCGGTTCTGGTGACCAAGATAGAGGGATTAAAAGGTGGCTACGCAGTATTGGTGCGGGTTTTGGAGCATTTTTGGCTGGAAAGGCGCATGGATATTGCGTATGTTGTTATCAATCAAATAAATGCAAATAAAATTGAGCCCTTTGAGCTGTCATTCAAGCCGCTTCGCGCATCGCTTTTTTCCGCTCATGTTCTTTCAAATGGCGCTTGCGCAGCCGGATGTTTTTCGGCGTTACTTCAACCAGTTCATCGTCGGAAATAAACTCTACCGCATACTCGAGCGTGAGCTGAATCGGCGGCACCAGCCGTACAGCTTCGTCAGTGCCGCTGGCACGCACATTGGTGAGCTGTTTGCCTTTGATCGGGTTGACCACCAGATCGTTGTCGCGGCTGTGGATGCCGATGATCATGCCTTCATACAGCGCTTCGCCGGGGCTGACAAACATGCGGCCGCGGTCTTGCAGCTTCCAGAGTGCGTAGGCCACCGCATCGCCGTCGTCCTGGCTGATCAGCACGCCATTGCGGCGCTCGCCAACAATGCCTTCTTTCACCGGTGCGTAGCCGTCAAAGATGTGGCTCATCAGGCCGGTGCCGCGCGTCATGCTCATAAATTCTGTTTGAAAGCCGATCAGACCGCGCGCGGGAATGCGGTATTCCAGACGCGTGCGGCCGCGGCTGTCGCTTTCCATATT
>JBJOQV010000423.1:0-13949 GCA_046049785.1 Pseudomonadota bacterium | reverse complement strand
CGTGGAGAGCTTGGACAGATTGGGATACATCTTGACGACGTTGGCGGCAAACGCATTGCCTTGGCGCTGGCGTAGCTCGTCGTAGTAGGACATCTGCGCAAAGAACATGGCCGCTGCAAAGATCAAGGCAATGGCCGCGCAAAACGCGAGGACCAGCAGCGTGATGCGGGTGCCGAGGGAGTTGAGCTTCATAATGCTATGACAAATGACTGCGCGCTTCGCTTGCATGACCAATAACACGCGATGTAGCGCTGGCAGCCAAGTCATTTGTCATGCGAGCAAAGCGAGCAGTCATTTCGTCATCGTTTCGTCATCAATCTGCAAACCGGTAACCCACGCCGCGCACCGTCAGGATAAAGGTGGGATCAGCCGGGTCTTGCTCGATTTTGGCACGCAGCCGGTTGATGTGCGTGTTTACATTGTGTTCATAGCTTTGCAGCGTGGTGTTCCACACGGCGTCGAGTAACTGCGCGCGGGTGTACACGCGGCCGGGGCTTTGCGCAAAGAAAGTGAGCAGATCAAACTCTTTGGCGGTGAGGGTGACGCTCTGGCCGCGCAGCTGCACCAAGCGGCGCTTCAGGTCGATGGTTAGTTCGCCGCTCACAATCTTCTCTGCAGAATGGGCCGCGGGCGGTGCTGCACCTGCCGCGCCGCCCATGCGCTCGGCGCGGCGCAGCAGCGCCTTGGCGCGCGCTTGCAGTTCGGCGATGGAAAACGGTTTGCCCAAGTAATCGTCCGCACCCATCTCAAGGCCGACCACGCGGTCAATCTCGCTGGCGCGCGCGGTGAGCATGAGAATTGGCGTGTATTTGCTGGTGTCTTCGCGCAGGCTGCGGCAGATCGACAGGCCGTCCATGCCCGGCAGCATTACGTCCAGCACTACCAGGTCGTAATGGCCCGCCTGCGCCTGCTTCAGCCCGGCTGTGCCATCGGCCTGCCAGTCAGCCTTGTGGCCAAGGTCTTCCATGTGCAGGCGGATCAGCTGCGCAATTTCTGCGTTGTCTTCAATGATGAGGATATCGGCCATGTCATTCATACGCCTTGGTCGCACGCGCGAGCACGCACTGACAGGCGTAGCAAGTTTATCAACCAAACGTTATCAAAACGATATGTTGTAGCGAGAACCGCGTGATTCTGGGCCTGAATACTGGCACCTGTCGCAACAACAACACCGTTTCAGGAGCCACCTCATGGATTTTGCCGCCCACGCCCACGTCGCCGCCGCCGTGACCGCACAAGAAGCCGCCAGCCACCGCGATTACCTGTACCGCTTTGCGATGCAAAAAGTGGGCGACGCTGATTTGGCCGACGATCTGGTGCAGGAAACCTTGCTGGCCGCGCTGCAATCCGCCAAAGGTGCGTCCAGCAACTTTGAAGGCCGCTCCACCTACCGCGTATGGCTCACCGGCATTTTGAAGCACAAGATCATGGATGCATGGCGCGAGCGCGGCCGCACCGTGAGCCTGGTTTCTGAAAGCGAAGAGGGTGATGATTCCCTGATGGAAGCCGCCATCAACGAACACGCAGACCACGCTACCACCCAGCGCCACGACCCGCATGCACAATACGCCTGGCAGCAACTGGCGCACCGCGTACAAGTTGCGGCTGATGAATTGCCCGCCGGCGTGGCTGAGGTATTTGTCGCGCGCGAGATTGAAGGCGAAAGCACAGAATCGCTGTGCCAGCGCCTGGGCCTGACCGAGCAAAACGTCTGGATTCGCGTGCATCGTGCGCGCAAGGCACTGAAGAAGGCGTTGACCTCACAGGGTTTTGTGCCGGCGATGGCGTAAGAGCTATCGTCGCGAGTCGAGTTCAAGAGCGACTGCTGGAGTAGTCGTCCCCTCTCCCCTCGAGGGAGAGGGCTAGGGGCGAAGCGGGGGTTTCGAGCCGCACGCGGCGAGCCTGCGGAGCGGCTTCGGCTTGCAAGCCGAAGCGCGCCCTGCAAGGGAGGGGGAATCTCGGCATGCTGATGCGTCGCTTAAAGCCGTATCGCGCCCCGCGAAAGATTTGCCGGGGGTTGCCCGGCGGCAAGTCACTTTTCTTGTCTTGCCAAGAAAAGTAACCAAAAGAAGGCGCGCCCACTAAGCCGCCCTTCGGGTTCCCAAAGTTGGCAGCCCACCCGGCGCGGCCAAAAGAACTCGCGCAGCCTGTCTTGAGCTTGTCGAAGGGCTCAAACAGCTTTTGGCCGAAACCCGCCGGCTGCGCTGCCAACTTTGGCGGCTTAGAGGGCTGTCCTGCGCCACCAGCGCGCTATGAACTTACAAATGAATTCTTAGATCGATTTAAAGGCCAGTACGCAATATCCATGCGCCTTTTCAGCCATTTATTGCCCAAAACCCGCATGGATATTGCGTAGCCGTTTTTAAACTGGCAATCCGCTCGTGTATTTGGCACAATGCGGTTATGCATTTGTTCTGCCTCACTCCCACGCGCGCATCCCGCCGCATCTCAAGTTCCCGCTAGGGAGCTACTAAACTCTCGCCCGAAGCGCTGCGCGGGCCAACGTCTCGCAGCACCTCCAAATAAGTTTCAAGAATCGCTGCGCATGACACATGTGCCATCTGCGCAGCGCAAAAGGAAAAATTGATCATGCTCGACATCAATCAACTGCGCAAAGACGCGGACGCGATTGCCAAACGCCTTGCCACGCGCGGCGGCCAGCCGCTGGACGTTGCCGCGTTCAACGCGCTGGAAGCGCAGCGCAAACAGGTGCAAATTGAAACCGAGGCGCTGCAGGCCAGCCGCAATGCGCTATCAAAACAAATCGGCCAGCTCAAGCAAAAGGGCGAAGATGCCAGCACCGTGATGGCGCAAGTGGCGGACATTCCCAATCAGGTCAAAGCGCAAGAAACCAAGCTGACGGAGATTCAGGAGCGTATGAACGCGCTGTTGATGAACGTGCCCAATCTACCGCATGACAGCGTGCCGCTGGGCAAGGACGAAACCGGCAATGTAGAAGTGCGTAAGCACGGCACGCCGCGCGCATTCGATTTTGCGGTGAAAGACCACGTAGACATTGGCGCGCCGCTGGGCCTGGATTTTGAAACCGGTGCCAAGCTGTCAGGCGCGCGCTTCACGTTCTTGCGCGGGCCGGTGGCCAAGCTGCATCGTGCGCTCGCGCAGTTCATGCTCGACACGCAGACGCGGGAGCATGGGTATGAGGAATGCTATACGCCGTATCTTGTAAATCGTGAGACGCTTGAAGGTACAGGACAGCTGCCGAAGTTTGCCGATGACCTATTTGGAGTGCATGGAGGGTCGGAGATCCCACGCGATATGGACATATCACCAGAGTTTGCCAGAGCTACACATGCGGATGTCTATGAACGCGTTGATGGCATGTTTGAAGTTGTTCCAAAAAGTATGTATCTGATCCCAACTTCGGAAGTCACTCTTACAAACACAGTTCGCGGCGAACTCCTTAAAGAAACCGATCTCCCAATCAAACTCACCGCGCATTCGCCCTGCTTCCGCTCGGAAGCGGGCAGCTACGGCAAAGACACGCGGGGCATGATCCGGCAGCATCAGTTTGATAAGGTGGAGATGGTGCGCATCGAGCACCCAGAAAAATCTTACGAAGCGCTGGAAGAAATGACTGGCCACGCCGAGAATATTCTGAAAAAACTCGGCCTGCCGTATCGCGTCATGCTGCTGTGCACCGGTGACATGGGCTTTGGCAGCAGCAAAACCTACGACCTGGAAGTGTGGCTGCCGGCGCAGAACACGTATCGCGAGATTTCAAGCTGCTCAAACTGCGAGGCGTTTCAAGCGCGGCGCATGCAGGCGCGCTTCAAAAACGCCGCCGGCAAGACGGAGTTTGTGCACACGCTCAACGGCTCGGGGCTGGCGGTAGGCCGCACGCTGGTGGCGGTGCTGGAAAATTACCAGAATGCCGATGGCAGTGTGACAGTACCAGAAGCGCTGCGGCCCTACATGGGCGGCGCTGAAGTGCTTCGCGCTGCTCGCATCGACGGTCTGTAAGGGCATTGCGCAGTATTCATGCGCCTCTTCAAGCACTTTTGCCTGAAATGGTGCATGGATATTGCGTGGCTCAAAGTTAAAGCCAAGAAAACCAACCCGGCAGATCAAAATATCGCATTGAGTGTTTTGAAATCCGCCGCGCCAGGAGCGAATAACTCCGCCGCATCGCCGCTTTCGAGAAACGCGCTTGCCAAGCGCTGCGTTTGACCGAACACGGCCTGCGCGATGGCGCTGCCGGCGCTTAGGCGTTTGACGCCCAAGCGCTTCAGTTCGGCCAGCGCAGGCAATCCGGGCACGGCCATGAGGTTGATGGGCAGAGAGACCCGCGCGCAGAGTTGCCTGATTTCTGTAGGCTCAGACAGCCCAGGCACAAAAATTCCATCGGCGCCCGCGTTTTTGTAAGCCGCCGCGCGGCGCAGGGTTTCGCTCAAGCGGGTTTCTTTTTCGACCAGGCCGCGCAAATACACATCGGTTCGTACATTGACAAACACATCGACACCTGCATGCAGTGTGCGCGCGCGAATGCGTTCAATCTTGGCGCACAGCAATTCCACACTGCCGGAACCATCTTCGATATTGATGCCGACCGCACCCGCATCGATCACGCGCAAGATCAGGTCTGCCACTTTGCCTGGATCGCTGCTGTAGCCGCCTTCGACATCAACGGTGAGTGGCACGCGGATCACACGGGCAATCGATGCCACGGCGCTGACAAGTACCTCAGCTGGCAGCGCATTTCCGTCCGGATAGCCGCATGACCATGCAAGGCCTGCGCTGGTAGTGGCAACCGCTTTTGCACCGGCAGTTTCAATCACGCGCGCACTACCTGCGTCCCATGAATTGGGCAGAATCAACATGCCCTCTGCATGCAAATCTCGAAATGTTTTTGCGGATTGCCGATTGAATGGGGACATCAAAATTCTCCTCAAATACTTAAATGACTGACTCGTAGTTCTTAAGCAGCTTTCAATATGCGTGCGGCTCCGGCGGCAGCATCGGCTGCCCACAAATGCTGCGCAGCATACGCGCGCCACGGGCTCCAGGTCTGCGAGCGCGCCAACAGCTCATCGGGTGTGAGCCGCGCGGCACCGCCGTTTGTCGCGCTGCGCAGCAAGGCGACATCGCTGGCCGGGAATGCATCAGTCTCGCGCAGTGCACGCAAGGCAATATATTGCGCGGTCCATTCACCAATGCCGCGAATGCTGCGCAGGCGCGCCACAGCGTCTTGCATACTGGCGTTTGGATGGAAAAACTGCGGATCTCGCAGCGCGGCATGCGCGATGGCGTGCAAAGTTTCGCGGCGCGCAGAAGGCATGCCAATCACATTCAAATCGCACGCGGCGACCTGCTGCGGTGTTGGAAAGGCATGTGTCAGGCCATCATCGCGTGCCGCCAACGGCGTGCCACAGAGTGACACGAGCTGCGAAGCCATCTTGCGTGCTGCCTGGACAGTAACCTGCTGCCCAAGAATCGCGCGGATGGCCAGTTCAAAGCCATCCCAAGCGCCCGGCGCACGCAAGCCGGGGCGCTGAGCAATCAATGCGGCCAGTGACGGGTCTTTGGCTAGATGCGCACCGATGGTTTGAATGTCTGCGCCCACATCAAATACCCGTCGCACACGCGCGAGGATCGCAGGCAGCGCCTGCACCTGCGCAAAGTGCAGCGTGACCGCCAGATAGTTACCTTCAGCGCGATGGGTGACCGTTACTGAGCCAACATACCCAGCATGCAGCACGCTGCGGTGATAGCTGCTTTCAGATACCTGCTCGACACCGGCGATCGCGCGCGCGGCCAGATGGCCCAGCATCGCAGGCCAATCGTAGGGCGGCTGATACGGCACACGCAGCGTCACGCCCAGACCGGCCATTTGATTTCCCGCCACCGGCACTGAACTACGCCGCAGTGCGCTTGGCGGGCGCTTGAACAGTGCTTGAAAAGTCTCGTTAAAGCGGCGCACGCTGCCAAAGCCGGCCGCCATCGCCACCTGCGTCATGGTCATCTGCGTTTCGTGAATCAACTGTTTTGCCAGGAGCACGCGCCGCGTCTGCGCGACTGCGATTGGAGTTGCACCGATGTGTTCCTGAAACAGGCGCCGCAAATGCCTTGTGCTCACGCCGAGCCGGTTGGCCAGCGCTTCTAGGCCTGCTTCGCGTTCATCGAGAGTGCCTTCGGCAATGAGTGCCAGCGCGCGCGACACCGTGTTGAAAGTCCCGCGCCAGGCTGCCAGCTCCGGTGCGATTTCAGGCCGGCAGCGCAGGCAGGGCCGAAAACCAGCTTGCTGCGCTGCGGCGGCAGAGGCAAAGAAGCGGCAGTTCTCAAACTTGGCGGTGCGGGCCGGGCAAATGGGCCGGCAATAGATGCCGGTGGACGTGATGCCAAAAAATACCCGGCCGTCAAAGCGCGCATCGCGTGTTTGCAGTGCGCGGTAGCAGGCAATCGGATCAAGTAAGTCCATGCGCAATGTTCCCACATTGCGCGCAGAGTGACTGGCGGTTTTCGGCCGCGAACAGCGCGGAGGTCACCGGTAACACTGCAGAGAAAACGCAAAGCGCAAACGCTTACTGTACGGGCATCGCGAGGCAAAAGCGGCTCAAAAAGCCCATGGATACTGCGTAGCGGCAGATTCAACTGCGAAGTGCATCAGCTTGTTGCGTTGCTGACCTTGCCAATTGCGCAGCTCACATAGCTTTTGGCGCTGGCGGCCGCGGCGGCAATGCCGTGTGTGGAGCCGGCTTCGGGGTAGCCTAGTTGCTGCAGTTTGTGCACAGCTTCTGCGCGGGCGGTGTCCGCTGCTTCAAAGCTCACTTGCCCGTGTTCTACATCTACCTGCACAGCAGAAACACCGGGCAGAGCACTGAGTGAGTGGGTGATGGTGGTGGCGCAGCCGCCGCATTTGAGGTTTTCTACTGCGATGGTGTGCAACATGGTCCTTGCTCCTATGGTTACCGCTGCGCGAATTTCTCAAGCAGCCTTGGCCGCTTTGGCTGTTTTGGCCGGTTTGGCGAGCGTGTTGATCCACTGCTGCGCTTTCTTCACTTCAGTTTTGCTCGCGCGGTGAACGATGACATCAATGGCGCTGACAGCAAGCAACTCTGATGTCACGCTGCCCAGAAACAGTTTGCTCAAACCGCGGCGGCCGTGTGAGCCGATAAAGGTCACATCGCAGCCCTTGCTTTTGGCCGCTTTGGCAATTGCGGCGGCGGTAGTGGCTGTGATGGCCCAGCTCGTCTCGCAGGGCACCCCTGCAGCGCTGGCTGCTTTTTCAATCGCGCCCAAGTAATCGGCGGCAGATTTCTTGGTGATCGCTTTGTAGTCAGAAGGCGTCAGGTAGTACGCGGCAATCGAGCCTTCGTAGATTGGGTACTGATAATTTTCGGCGGCGTAAAACGCCACCACCGGAATGTTCAAGCGCTTTGCAAGACCGATTGCCTTGAGCGATGCCGCTACGGCAAGCGGTGAACCATCGGTGGGGATCAGCATTTTTGTATACATAGAAATTCCTCGCTGGCACGCGTGAACATGGCCCCGCCATGCATGCGTACAGTATGGCAAGGCTGCACACTTGCACTTTGCGCAAGATCAAACTGCCATGCAAATGGTCTGCTTAATATGAACTACACATCATCTATTTGAGGAGGTTTACATGAAACGCGCTTTCTTCGTGGGCGGCTTGGCTGCCCTTGCTGTAACCATGCTGCCACCTGCGTTTGCCGACGACGCGGACAGCAAGACCTACCGCCCGTTTGGGCCGGACAACACGCCCGGCTGGGGCATGATGAGCCGTGATGAACGCGCCGCACATCACAAAAAAATGCAGGGCATGAAAAGCATGGATGAGTGCAAGATGTATCACGACCAGCACATGAAAGACATGCAGTCGCGCATGCAAAGCCGCGGCGGCAAGATGGACATGCCGAAAATGGACGGCTGCGAAGCGATGCAGAAGCAAGGACACTTCAAGTCCAAATAGCGGCTTTTTTGGTATGTTTTTTTGCGGCGACTACGCAGTATCCATGCGCTTTTTCGGGCAAAAATGGCTGAAAAAGCGCATGGATACTGCGCAGAGCCTTTTTCCCCCTACGGCGCTTGCTAAAAACCGCAACCCGTGGCGATCCGCTACTTTTTGATTTGCTACGCGGCGAGGGTGTGATGAAACCGCCGCGATGCCGCGCATCGCCAGTCAGCGATTCGGCCACGCAGGCGCGACCCAGCTTTGAGAACCCGCATCGATATTAGTTCTGCAGGCTGCGCGCTACAGGGCCAACTTCAGCGCCACCGCCCTTGGCCGAGGCGAACGCGGCGTCAATGAATGCTTCACGCTCATTGATAGTACCCCGCTCGCGCAGCGCATTGGCTAGATCGGTGAGCACTTGGCGCAGGACTTCTTGCCTGCACCACTGCTGAAAGCGCCGGTGAACTGTGTTGTAGTTGGGGTAGGACTGGGGCAGCATGTGCCAATGGCGCTGGTGTTCAGTATCACAGCACCGCTTCAAGCACGGCGCGCGTGGGTACGGGTTTGGGGCGGGGGGCGACTGGCGGGGGCGTTCTCTTCAGGGAAATGTCCCCGAATCCGGCTCCATTGTTCGTCGCTCAAATGCAGCGCGCCGCGCATTGTGCGCACTCATCTTCATCTGGTCAACGAATATGAGATAGGTTCTAGGAAACTATTTTGAAACCAGCGCCGCTTCTACTCAGCTTCTAACTCATTGCTAAGGCAGTGGTGGGTACCTCCTTGCTTGCGAGCTTACCTTTGACAAAGAGCAATAGCTTCTCACGTTCACGACGCGATTCTAAGGAAGTGTGCATGATTGCGATGTTTGCCAGATGCGGTGCGCGGGAGCGCTTATCTCCAAATTTATTCAGAAAAAGTTGAATCTGCCGCCAGATTTCTTGCTGCCTTCTAGTAGGAATAATGCCCGCGCGGTCATAAAGTGCTTTGGAAAGAGCAAGGAGGATCTGGCATGAATCAGCGTCAGACTTCTTTACAAGAACTTGGCACGCCGCATTACACAGATGCGCAAACCAGAGCGCATTCTTGCTTGATCGCAATAAAGCGCTGACTTCTTCATAGCTGCGCTGTACTTCGACTTGATAGTTAAGTTCCGAAGCCCAAACGATACGTGTGCACAGAAATTCCACGCGGAGGTAGACATATTCGCCTTGCACTTCCCCGATGCTGATGGGCCAATAACGCAAAGACATTTTTGCGCCGCTCCGATAGAGTTCAGAATCCATTATGAAGCGGCAAATTAAGGCTATATTTTTTTGGTTTTCGCCGCCGGTATTGGTTTTAGCGAGCGACTCGATATCAGCAAGTACGATATTTGCGTGTTTTAGATTTTGGTCTTCAAAACTGATTGCGAATTCGCAAACTTTATTCACAAATGCTGACACAGCATTCGAAGCGGTTTGAGACAGTAACTTGATTTGTTTTATGTTTTCCAATGCTGCAGTCAAATTTCCCGTTCTTAAAAGCAAATCTGCGAGACCGGTAAGCGAGAGCATGATAACGAATGAATTATCGGAAGCCAGCGAATCGTCAAGTGCCTCAAAGAAATATCGCTGCGACTTCGCGAAGCCTCCCTGGAAAGATGCGGTCGTCGCTACAAGCTGCTTTGCCATTACGCGACTTATGGGGTCATCGATAGCTTCGGAATACTCCAAGCTTCTCTCTGCGTGGTATTCAGCGAGACTAAATTTACCCTGCCGGATGCGTTCGTTAGCAAAGAGCACTTCAATACGAATTTGCAAAGGAATACTGCCACATGCTTTTGCTAGCGAGCGCGCTGTTCGCATTGCACGTATACACTTAGCGTTGTCAAGACGCTGCCGACATCGCATTGCCAGCGCCATGTGACACCAAGCGAGATCGCTCTGCAGATCATGGGAGTTCGCGGGTGGTGCTAACTTTAAACCGTGCTCAATCCATTGAAGCGCCTCGTCGTACATGCCCGTAGCCGCAAACAAAGCTTGAACTTTGTATAAGAAATCAAAACATCTACTGCTCGTAACATCACAAAAAGCGTGTGTCAGTGCTTTCCTTAAGTCATCAATCATCGGAACGAATAACTTCACTGCCTCGGCGGTTTTCCCTTGTCGCATAAGCTGCAATAGATCGCCAGCACACAATGCCATTGCTTTTGCATGAGCGGTGCGCACAGATTGGTGCACCGGCAATAAGCCAAGTCTTTCTTCAACGAATTGTTTGGGTGCATCTAGGATTTGAAACTTGATCTGCTCATTCTCATGGGCCGGATCAACGATCTTTTGAAGCAAGTGCCAATCGATAAGTTCAGCAACGTCTTTTTGCAAGCGGTCATTTGAAAGGTTTTCGCCTAGAACCTGCTCCACCATTGGCATAGTGAAAGGCCCTGCAAAAACGCTGAGCATGCAAAATGTGCGCTGCAACTCGGCAGGAAGCAGACCGTAAGACCACTCGATTGCTTCTTGTATTCCATGCTGATGCGCTTCCGCATCGCGCATCCGATTGTTGAGTAGCTTCAGAGGCTGGGAGATCAATCTCTGCAGGATATCGTGCAACGACAGAAGCTGTGCCTGCGCAGCTGCTAGTTCTATCGCTAAGGGGTTGCCGCTCACGCGCTGACAAATCTCATCTACGATGTGATTGTGGTGCTCACCTTCGATTGTGATACCTAGATTGGCGGCAACTTTTCTAAACAAATCTCGGGCTGCGAGGGGAGAGTTCTGTAAAAGACTTGGCAGCTCATAGACATGCTCCGCGCAACATTTCAACGGTGCCTGAGTGGTAATCAAGAGAGTAATTTGCGGAGCAGCGGTGAGCAACTGTAAAACAAATGGAGCCGCTTCGAGGACATGCTCAAAACGATCGAGTAGGAGCAACATGTTGCGCTCAGATAAATAGCTGCTTAGCTGCGCGCTAGTTGATTCGCCGGACGGAGTAAGGCCTAGAGTCAGCGCCAGATGATCGGGAAGCTGAATCGGGCTGTTCAAGCCGCTCAACCCTACAGCTACCGCACCATCTTTGAAGCTGTCTTGACATCGCTCTAGCAAAACTTGTGCCAACCGTGTTTTGCCTAAGCCTGCAGTGCCTGTAATTGTGATGAGGTGAGCTCGTTTGTCTTTGATCAAACTTTGCAATATAGCCAGATCAGCTTCACGGCCAAGTAACTCCACGGCGTTTGGCGGAGCATGGTAGCGGGCTCGCGTACTCTCATCTGAAGTCGCCGCGCTCGCGCCATTAGGAAGAGCGCTCAGCTGCGCTTTGTTCTGCCGACTTTTCGCGATAATGCTTTCTAGCAGAGCCGAAGTTTCCGGCGATGGTTCCGCGTCAAGATCTCTTTGTAGGTATCGTTTGCACGCTGAGTATTGAATGATGGATCGGTTAGGGTGCCCCGTCGCGTCAAATAGGTTCATCAGCGCACGGTGAGCAAGCTCATTCGTCGGCTCTGCATCCACCAGTTTTTGATAAAGTGCAATGGCAGAATCGTACTGGCGCAGAGAAAGCTTCAGCCGTGCTAGTTCGTCGAGCGCCCACATATACTTCAATCTGAATTCGTCGCGATAGGCTGTCAACCAATCCTCATAGGGGCTATCTGTTAGCAAATCGCCCCGGTACAGATCTATTGCGCCAGTCAACGACTGCTGCAACCTATCCAGATGTTGGTTGGGAATCTGCGAATCCCGGCGTGCTTGGTCAACAAGACCGCGAAATTGAGCAAGGTCAATTGCAAATCGATGGCACGGGTTTAGCAGAACGGAACCAGCCCGCAGTATCACGACGGCTTCATCCTTTTGGATCCCTGCAGCGCTAAATATTCCGCGCACTACATGAACTGTGTGGTGCAGGCGGTTACTTGCGGCTCGCGCATCGGACTTAGGCCACAACGTCTCCAATGCCACATCTCGAGTCAGGCGTAGATCCGGCTGCAAAGCCAACATTTGTAGCAATTGCCGAGAATGGCGCAAATGAAATTGCTTATTTTCTAGCGGTTCGCCGTTGACCCGTACCCTGAATGAGCCAAGCAAGTCCAAAGCAATTTCGTTAGCCATTCGATTTGCCGCTTTCGAACATGAATTTTCCGTTAAAGGCAAAAAACTGCCCCAAATAAAGACCCAGTAAAGGCTGTGGTTGTTGTACTAGACAAAATTGTTGGTTGCAAGTGCAGACTATTTGTGAGGCAGTACTTGTTTAGAACGGGATGTGTACCGAGCGTTCTGGAGCAGAAAGTATTAAGACTTTTGAATGATTAGCTAGTTTCATTCCGCATAAATGACAGCAAGAACATACCTGCAAGAAGCGCGTCTTAGCCGGGAGTTGCCGCGAGCAAGAACATACAACGATTTGTTCCTTGCACTCGCGGCCATCGCGATCATCGCGATGATCGTGATCCCCTTACCCAAGGGCATAGTGGATGTTTTGCTTGCAATTAGTATCGCCACTGGCGTTGGGCTTTTGCTAATGGCGATTTATATACCCGCCCCAACTGCCTTTTCCAGCTTCCCAAGCGTGATCATGATTACCACGCTGTTCAGGTTATCTCTTTCGATAGCGACCGCGAAACTGATATTGCTTGAAGCAGATGGTGGTCAAATTATCGAAACGTTTGGAAAGCTGATCGCCGGCGGAAATTTGATTGTGGGGATCGTAATTTTCGCGATCATCACGATTGTGCAGTTCCTCGTTATTGCAAAAGGTTCTGAGCGTGTCGCTGAAGTTGGAGCGCGCTTCACTCTAGATGCGATGCCGGGCAAGCAGTTAAGCATCGATGCGGATTTACGTGCTGGAATAATAGATAAGGATGAAGCACGTGCAAAACGCCGCGAACTGGAATTAGAGAGTCAGCTGCACGGTAGCCTTGACGGCGCGATGAAGTTCGTAAAGAACGAAGCAATCGCAGGCATCATAATCGTATTGTTCAATCTAGGTGCGGGTTTGGTTATTGGCATGGCTCAACGCGACCTATCGTTCTCTGAGTCTCTTTCTACCTACTCCATTCTTTCGATTGGTGAAGGACTGGTCGCCCAACTGCCTTCAATCCTAGCTGCAGTAGCGGCTGGTCTTTTTGTGACTCGAATTTCTGGTGAAGAGCAAGAGAGAAATCTCGGTCAGGCCATCGGTATTCAACTTGTCAAGCAGCCGCGCGTATTTTTAATTACCGGGTTTGTCTGTTTCCTCTTAATGTGGGTTCCTGGTTTCCCAAAACTTGCTTTTTTTGGAATTGCAATGGTGTTCGCTGGGCTTGGAGCAGTGATCATTCGCAAACAGCTCCAAGAACAATTGGAATCCTTGCTCAAGTCGCGCGCTGAGGAGGATCTAAATGCCCTTCAAGAGGCAACGCCAGCACCTTTGAAAGTCCAAGAGTTTTCAGCGGCGGTCCCTATTTTGATCGATATCTCGATCACGGCGCGCCAGTTAATTGATTTGGGGGAGCTCGAGCGTCAACTCGATTATGCGCGTGAGAATCTTTACTATGAATTAGGCGTGATGTTTCCGCCTGCATATGTGCGATTTGGAAACGATGTGGAAGCCGGCAGATACCAGGTATTCCTGTTCGAGGTTCCGACTGGGAGTGGTCCGGTAGAACGCGGCCGATTATATGTGAATGCTCCAGTGTCCATCATAGATGAAATGGGCATAGCTTCTGAGCTAGGCGCACCGCTGCTCTCGAGACGCAATAGCGTTTGGGTAAGTTCTGAAGACGTAGAGAAGTTGCGTAGTGCTGGAGTATTTGTGCTCGATTGCCAGCAACTTTTGCTGAAACACACAACCGAGATTTTAAAACGGCATGCACATCAGTTTTTAGGTATTCAGGAAGTGAACTATCTCATCACAAAAATGGGGCACGATTATCCCGACCTAGTCAAAGAAATGCTGCGCGCAGTTCCTCTGCAAAAAGTTGCAGATATTTTGCGCAGAATGGTGCAAGAAGGGCTCTCAGTTAGAAATTTACGGGACATTTTTGAAAGCCTTGCCGAATGGGGGCAGC
>JBJOQV010000422.1:0-2705 GCA_046049785.1 Pseudomonadota bacterium | reverse complement strand
CCAAACAGTATCAAGCGCTGATGCACACTGAAGGTCTCACCATCGAGTTTCTGCCGGACGGCGTGGCCAAGCTGGCCGACATCGCCTTCAGCGTGAACGAGCGGGTAGAAAACATCGGCGCGCGGCGCTTGTACACGGTGCTGGAAAAGCTGCTGGAGGAGCTTGCGTTTGAGGCCAGCAAACTCAGTGGCCAGACCATCAAGATCGATGCGGCGTATGTTGAAAAGCGACTGGGCGAGCTGGCCAAGCATGAGGACATTACGCGCTACGTGCTGTAGAGCCGACCCCTGATTTTACAGCGCTCACCTGTCTGGGTGAGCGCGCACCGCGCACAGGCTTGATACACTTTGTTCGTGCGCAAGTTCTCCCTCCTTCGGCAACTGCATTTTCAACACGTGCTGCTTATCATCGCAGCACTGTGCAGCTTTGCCCTGCCAAATCTGGTCACCGCCAAGCAGGCGGCCGATGGTGAATTACTGCGCATCATCTGTACTGCCGAAGGCAAAAAAGCCATCGGCGGCGCACACACCGGCCACGACTGTGTGCAGTGCTGTGCCGGCAGCGCGGGCGCGCCGCCAACACCGCTGCTTTTCGCAGACCTGCACGCGGCGATGCATGAATCGCCCACAGCCGCGCTGCCGCAGGCGGTTCTCAATGCCACCTATCTTGCGCCGCAATCACGCGGGCCGCCGCTGCCGCTGAACATCTAGCCGCAGCGCTTGTGAAGGCAGTTTGACTGCCTTTGCAAGAATTCTATACCGCCTCTACGCAATATCCATGCGCTTTTCCAGCCATTTTTGGCTGAAAAGGCGCATGGATATTGCGTACAGGCATTTCAAATTGAGCTGTTTATGCATTCCATTCAACCCTTATGCGCTGCGCTGCTTGCAGCGTTTGCGGCCAGTGCCGCCGCGCAGTCCGGCGAGCCGGTGCGCACGCTTGGCACTGTCACCGTCAACAGCCCGCAACCCACATCGCTGCCCGCGCAAATCCCCACCACGATTGAAGGCACCACGCGGCAAGAGATCGACCGCACCGTCAACGCGACCGATAGCCAAGACGCACTCAAATACTTTCCCAGCTTGCTGGTGCGTAAGCGCTACATCGGCGACTATGACCACGCCGTGCTTGCCAGCCGCGCCTCCGGCACCGGCAACAGCGCACGCTCACTGGTGTATGCGGACGGCATCTTGCTCAGTAACTTGCTGGGCAACGGCGCCACCTTCACGCCGCGCTGGGGCCTGGTCACCCCCGAAGAAATTGATCGCGTTGATGTACTGTACGGGCCCTTTTCAGCCGCGTACCCCGGCAACTCAATGGGCGCGGTGGTGGATTACGTAACGCGTATGCCCAAGCAGTTTGAGGCTACTGCTGCGGTGGGACTTTCCAGCCAGCACTTTAAGGTCTACGGCACGGATGCACGCTACACCACCAAGCAGGCTACTGCTTCGATGGGCAGCCGCGCGGGCGATTTTTCGTGGTTTGTGAATCTGAGCCGGCTGGACAGCGAAGGCCAGCCGCTGGTGTTTGCAAACCGGCTCGTATCGCAAGGCGTTGCAAGCGCGGCCGGCACCGTGTTGAGCGGCGCAGTGCCCGGTACAAATCCGCGCAACCAAGATTGGCTGATCTTTGGTGCGACCAATCAAATCGACACGGTGCAAGACCATGCCAAGATCAAATTGGCATACGACATCGCACCGGGCTTGCGCGCCAGCTACACCTTTGGCTTGTGGCAAAACGATGCTACGCGCAACGCGCAAAGTTATCTGCGCAATGCCAGCGGCGCGCCGGTGTTTGCGGGCAACATCAATGTGGACGGCCGGCAATACAACTTGCTGCCCACCGATATTTCGATTGCCACTGGTGACTTGCAACACATGGTGCACGGCTTCTCGCTCAAGAGCCGTCGCAAAGGCGAGTTCGACTGGGAAGTGGCGGCAAGCAAGTACGACTACGCCAAAGACATTGTGCGCGCCCCAACCACGGCCTTGGCGGATGCGGCCAGCGGCGGCGCAGGCCGCATCACCGACCAAGACGGCACCGGCTGGAACACGCTCGCACTCAAAGGCGTGTGGCGGCCCACGGCCGCGCATATTGTTGACCTGGGCGTCGCGCGCGATGCATTCAAGCTGCGCACACTGGTATCCAATACTTCTGATTGGCTCAGCGGCACGGCGCAATCGCGCTTTTCTGCCTTTACCGGCGACACGCAATTGCAAAGCGTGTATGCGCAAGACACCTGGAGCATCACGCCCGCGTGGAAGGCCACACTGGGCGGGCGTTACGAGCGGTGGCGTGCAGAAAACGGCAGCATCAGCAACGCTGCGAGCACGCAGTTGCTGGGCACGCGCAAAGAAAGCAGTTTTTCGCCCAAGGCCGCGCTCGCGCACCAGCTCACGGATACGTGGTCGCTCAAGGCATCGCTGGGCCGCGCGGTGCGCTATCCCACGGTGTCTGAGCTGTACCAGGGCAGCATCAGCACGAACACGGTGGTGAACAACGATCCAAATTTGAAGCCGGAAAAATCCTGGACCAGCGAGCTCACCGCGCTGCACAGCGCCGATGGTCATCTACTCCGCGCCACGCTGTTTTTTGAAACCACGCGCGACGCGCTGTATTCGCAGACCAATGTGACGGTGTCGCCCAACGTCACCAACATTCAAAACGTGGACAAGATTCGCACCACCGGGCTTGAGCTGGTGTGG
>JBJOQV010000421.1:0-3079 GCA_046049785.1 Pseudomonadota bacterium | reverse complement strand
CATCCGTGCGCCATGAGATTCCTCGCAGCGCTCGGAATGACGTATCGGGAGGGCGCGCTCCGCTCGCAAAAAACAAAACCGCGGCGCACGGGCCGCGGTTTGTTGAGGAGCGCTGAAATGGCGAATTAATCGCCGTACATCTTCTGCCGCAGTTCCCTGCGCTGCTGTGCCTCCAACGACAGCGTAGCGGTAGGCCGTGCCAGCAAGCGGCCAATGCCAATCGGATCACCGGTTTCTTCGCACCAGCCATAGTCACCGTTGTCGATGGAGACGATCGACTGCTGCACTTTTTTAAGCAGCTTGCGCTCGCGGTCGCGGGTGCGCAGCTCTAGTGCGTGCTCTTCCTCGATCGTGGCGCGGTCGGCCGGGTCGGGCACGATCACGTTTTCGTGCAGATGCTCCACGGTGGAATCTGCGTTGCTCAGAATTTCACTTTCCATCTGCTGCAGCCGCTTGCGGAAAAACCGCAGCTGCGCCGCGCTCATGTACTCATCGTCCGGCATGTTGACGATTTCTGCCTCGGTAGGAATCCAGTCTCCCGGCTTGCCTTTGCCGGACACCACCGGGCCGGTGCGCTTGGGCGGCTGCGGCACAGGTGCGGGCACGGGCGCCGGGCGCGCAGCCGGCGGCGCAACCTTGGGCTGTGCGGCAACTACCGGAACCGGTGCCGGGATGGGCACTAGTGCCGGCACGGGCTTGGCCACCACTTTCGCGGGCGCGGGTGCAGCAACCGGCTTTGCCGCTGGTGCTTTTTTTGCGGGCGCAGGCGCCGGAGCAGCTTTTTTTGCCGGCGCGGGCTTGGCAGCAGCCTTTTTGGGCGCCGGCGCGGCCTTTTTGGCGGGCGCGGCTTTTACCGCTTTAGCGGGCGCCTTTTTAGCGGGCGCCTTGGCTGCGGTTTTCTTGGTTGCTGCGGTCTTGCTGACTGCCATGAACTTTTACCTCCTCGTGCCTGACCCGCGCTGATTGCAATCGCACTGACTTTTATGCGGGGCGGCGAATTCTAATACTTTCTGGCGCTATTTCTTCACGCATTGCTGCAAACCTTCAAGAATAACCTTCTGCGGCATGTTTTTGCCGATAAAAACCATCTTGCTGCTGCGTTTTTCGCCCTTTTGCCACGGCTTGCCGGCATCGGCGCCCATCATCATGTGCACGCCCTGGAAAATCATCCGCCGCTCAACGCCGTCCATCCAAAGCACGCCTTTATAGCGGAGCAGGTCGTTGCCGTAAACCTGAATAATTGCGCTTAAAAACTCTTCCAGCCGCATGCCGTCCAGCGCCTTGTCGGTCTGAAACACAAAGCTTTTCACACTGTCGTCATGCGTGTGTGCGTCGCTGGTAAGAAATTCCGGGTCGATTTCAAGCACGGCATTGAGGTTAAACCCGCGTATGTCCAATACGTCAGCAATGTCGGCCTTGCCAAAATGCACCTCTTTGATCGGTGCGCGCGGATTCATTTGTTTCAGGCGCTGCTTGAGCGCGGCCTTGGTCGGCTCATCCACCAGATCGGTCTTGGACAGCAGCAGCCGGTCGGCAAAGCCCACCTGCGCCTGCGCTTCTTCTTGCTCCGTTAGCGTTTGATCGCCGTGCTTAGCGTCCACCACCGTGATCACGGCATCGAGCAAAAAGCGATCAGCGATTTCATCGTCCATAAAAAACGTTTGTGTCACCGGGCCGGGGTTGGCCATGCCGGTGGTTTCAATCACCACGCGGTCAAAATTCAGCGCACCTGAGCGTTTCTTGTCACCCAAATCTTTGAGAATGCGCACCAGATCGCCGCGCACGGTGCAGCAGATGCAGCCGTTGTTCATCTCGATAATCTGCTCATCCTTGTCTTGCACCAGGATTTCGTTGTCGATGCCTGCTTCGCCAAACTCGTTTTCAATCACGGCGATGCGCTGGCCGTGATGTTCCGTGAGAATGCGGTTCAAAAGCGTGGTTTTTCCCGCGCCCAGAAAGCCGGTAAGTACGGTGACCGGAATCATCGCCTGGACCGGCGTTGCCTTGGTTTGCGCGCCAATTGCTGCCAAATCTTGTGCCATATCAAATGTCCTTTACGTCAAACTTGCGTGTGTGCACCATGTGCGCACTGCGCGCACTGGCCAGAAATATTCAGTTCCACCCGATTGCTCACCGCACCTGCCGGCAACAGTTTGGCCGCGAGTAGCGCCAGTTGCGGCGTATCGCCCATGCACAGCACCGTGCCGCAGCGGCTGCACGTAAAGTGCCCGTGCGCGGCATGGCTGCTGCTGCCCGCCGCGTAGCGAAATATCCGGTCTTCCCCGGCAATGCGGTGCGCCAGCCCCTGCGCCACCAGCCAGTCCAGCACGCGGTAGATTGTCACGCGGTCAAGCAACCCGGCAACGGCTTGGTCAACTTCCTGGTGCGACAGTGGCCGGCGCTGCGCCAGTAGCGCGGTAAGCACCTGCACGCGCGGCGCGGTGACCCGCTGCTGCAGCCCGGCCAGCCGCGCCTGTGCCAACGCCTGCACGGCGCTGGTTTTGGAAGGTTCACGGAGGCTCTTGTTCTGCACAGCGCGCGATTGTCCCTTGCGGCATGGATTGATGCAACTGGATTGCAACAAGGTGCGTGCGGAGCAGGGGGATTTCAAGGCGTGCGCTATCGTGTGCGCCTATGTCTCTGACCGCGCTGGCGCTGGTTGTAGCGGCCGCCTTCATGCACGCCACCTGGAATCTGGCCGCCAAGAAAGCACAAGGCGGGCAGTTGTTTCTGACGCTGTGCTCGCTTTCCACGCTGGTGATCTATGCCCTTCCCACCGCCTGGCTGGTGGCGCGTGACGGTCTGCCCGGCAGTACAGCCGCCTGGCTGGCGATGGGCGCCTCCGGCGTGTTGCACTTGGTGTACTTCACGGTGCTGCAAAAAGGCTACCGTGAATCAGACCTCTCCGTGGTCTACCCCGTGGCGCGCGGCACCGGGCCGCTGATCACCATTGCGGTGGCCATTGCCGTGCTGGGCGAGCGGCCGAGCACGCAGGCGCTGGTGGGCGCGGCCGTTGTTGTTGCAGGCGTGTTTCTGCTCGCCGGCGGCGCAAAACTGCTCACCACGCACGACCCGCGCG
>JBJOQV010000420.1:0-4290 GCA_046049785.1 Pseudomonadota bacterium | reverse complement strand
CGATCACAAATACATCGGGCTTAAGCTTGAGTTGCTCGGGCGCAAAACCTTCAATCAGTTCAATGCCCTGCTCCTGCAGTTGCGTGCTCATCGGCGGATAGACGTTGGCATCGCAGCCGGTGACTTTGTGGCCCAGCGCGCGCGCGAGCAGCGCCATACCGCCCATGAATGTGCCGCAAATACCCAGGATGTGAATGTGCATAAGGTGATTGTATTGATGATGACGGAATGACTGCGCCGCTGCACGGCTCAATGACGAAATGATGGACTAAGCGCTCAATCATTCAGGCGCGCCAGCGCCGAGTCATTGCGCCGCGCAGCGGCACAGTCATTTTGTCATTGAGAAGCGGTCGCTCGGCCGTGCCAGATAAAACCATTCCTGCCCGGCCTGCGCTACCGCGTTGGGAAACAGAATCATGCCCTCGTGCGGCGCGGTGACCACTTGGCCGCTGGCACGCGTACCAATCACATCGCCGGCTTTGAGCGCATCAAAGCTGGCCCATGCGCGCGCAAACGCATCGGCATCGTGCGCCTTGTCGATCACCTCGAACATGTGCAGGCCTTCCATGCGCTGCGGCGCAGGCGGCGCCGCATCTTGCAGCATGCCAAAGTGCGCGAGTGTGTTGACGATGGCGCGGTAGGCGACTTGCGGCGCCTGCGGATCGGCATGCTGGCCGCACTCCAGCGTGAGCGCCATGCCGCCTTGCTTGCGCATGTATTCAGTGGTGCCAATGCCGTAGATCGGGCTTTGATTCAGATGCGCGGCGGCAAGCTGCGCGGCATGCGGATCGGCCATGCGGCGCGCGACGCCCTGTGCATAGGTCGATAGCCAGCCGTCAACCCCACGCGAGACGCCGAGGCGCTGCGCCCAGGCCTGCTCTGTGTCTGCATGCGCAAAGGGTTCGATATCGCCCTGATTGTTTTGCGGCCCCACCATCACAAATGGCTGGCCGCCCGCGGCCTGGAACGAATGCAGATCGAGCAGCGCATCGTGCGCGGCGAGCATTGGGCATAACCAGTTGGCCACATGATCTTCAAACTCGCGCGGCGTGCT
This sequence comes from Pseudomonadota bacterium, assembly GCA_046049785.1. Lineage (GTDB taxonomy): Bacteria > Pseudomonadota > Gammaproteobacteria > Burkholderiales > Burkholderiaceae_C > JBJOQV01. Next base: position 3,236 of record JBJOQV010000420.1, on the reverse strand, counting down.
GGTAGGCGCGAGGTTGCGATTGAGATTGCGGTCACCATTGCGGCGCTTGAGTTCGTACGCCTTGGGATTGGTGATGGGTACGAGTGTGAGCGAGCCGGCAGCGAGCTTGAGCGCGCCAGTATCAAAATCATGAACGATGCGTGCGATGGCCTGTGTGCCGCACACCTCATTGCCGTGCACCGCGCCAAGCACGATCACGCGTGGCCCGGCTTGGTTGCCTGCGTAAGCGATAGATTTGAACGGATGCATCAGCGGTGCGTTTCAGAAGAACTTGGATAGCCCTTAGTTTACGCTGCAACGCGCATGGCATTTGCGCAGCACTACGCAATACTGGTGCGCCTTTTGGGGCAAAAATGGCTCAAAAAGCGCATGGATATTGCGTAAGCACCTTTCAATGATGATTTATTCCACCGTTTTAACCACCTGCCCCGCAGCCGGCTCGCCGCCGCCATACACGCCGTTGATCAGCCGCAGCTGCGCCTGTGCACTGGCACCCAGCGGTGTGGCCGGCGCAAGCTGCGCAAAGCCGCCGCGCGGGTACGGGGCGGTGCGCAGCTTGTAGGGGCGCGCAGCGGCGCGGTCTGCCTCGGCAAAAGCGCGGAAGGATTTTTCTGCCTGCGCAATCTCTGCGCGGCTGCGCGCCAGCCCTTCCGCGTTCTGCGCCAGATACAACAGCGCGTAGTTAGTGTTTTTCGGCCCGGTGACGATGGTGGCGTCTATCGCTTGCGCGCCTTGCTGCGTCTGGCGCGCACCGGAAAAATGCGTCGCCGCAAAACCATTGATGCTATAGCGCTCCACACGACCCTGCGTGGGCTTGAGTGCGTTGCGGATAATCTCGTCATGCGAGTTGCCGGCCTGCGGCGGCACGGCCACCAAGCGCAGCCCCGCGGTACCCTGCGCGTTGACCAGCAGCAGCGCATCCTGCGAGTTTTGAATCTTCCAGCCCGGTGGCGCGGTCATCACAAAGCCCATCGGTTCGTGATAAAAGCTGTTGCCGCGTACAAGCCCCTGCTCGCGGCTGTCACCAAAGGCCATGCCGTTGATGCGCTGCATGTAGCGCGCCCGGCCATCGTCACGAGCGGTCTGCGGATACTTGACTGCCGCCTGCGTGATATCAGCCAGGCGCTGATCGTTGGACGGGTGCGAAGACAGCCAGTTGTCGCGCTGCGGCGCCTGCTTACCCTCTGCACGCGCCTGGTCTGCTGCGAAACGCTCCTGGTCTTTGAGCGCGGCAATCACGTTGATCATCGTCTTGGGGTTGTAGCCAGAGCGCGCAAGATATTCCGCACCCAGCGTATCGGCCTGCAGCTCTTGCTCACGGCCATACTTGGCGATATAGCCGGCGGCAGCCGCCTGCGATGCCTGGCTGGCCAAATCACCCAGGCCGCCCAGACCATACTTGCCCTCCAGCACCGCGCCCAATACCGACGCCGCCAGCACGCCTAGGCCAGCCTGCTGCTGCCGCGTGGCGCGCTGCGCACCGTGGCGCGCCGTGACATGGCCGATCTCATGGCCGAGCACGCCGGCCAACTCGGCCTCGCTGTTCAAATGCGCCATGATGCCGCGCGTGATGTAGATGTAGCCGCCCGGCAGCGCAAACGCATTGATCTCGGGGCTGTCTACCACGGTGAAGGTCCACTGCAGCGTGCCGCGATGGGAAAGCTTGGCAAGCTTTTGGCCGACCTCATTCACATAGGCTTGCAACGCCGCATCGTTGTAGACGCCGTATTCCTCCAGCACCTCCTTGTGCGCCTTGCGCCCTTCGTCCAGCTCGGTGCGCTCGTCCATCACCGTACGCTCGGCACGGCCGGTGACTGGGTTGGTAACGGTGGAACCGCAGGCGGTAAGCAAGACCAGCAGTGCGGCGAGCGATAACTTCAAGGCGTTCATGATTCATCCTCCAGCGCCCTTGTGCGGCGCAGGATGATTCTATTGCGGCTGCGGCCCGGGCGCACCCAAGACGCAAGCGTGAACGCGCCGGGCAAATCAGCGGCTGCCGATTGTCTTGCAATGCGCCAGAGCGAACCCCTTGGTGCAGGCGTAGTCCGCCATACCCAGCGCGACGGCATCAAATAAAGGAGCGGCCCAGGTGCGGCCCGCCTCAATCTTACCTACTGCGTTTTCAATATCAATGGCGCGGCTGACTTCCATGATCGCCACCGCGTTGCTGTACTCCGCCGCGCGCTCGATCAGCGGATGCCAGGCCAGACTGGAGCCTTCTTTGTCTGATTTCCCGCCACGCACGCGCGGCCCCAGATTACCAAGGCCTACCTGCTTATAAAAAGGTGCGATGCGCGCCTGGATCATCGCCTCCCACTGCGCGTTACGCGGCTGCGTGCCTGTAACGAGCATCTGCGCGCCGGGCTTGGGGTTTTGATCGTTGGGGTCATGCGCATCCGCGGTCAACAACATGGTCTGGACATGCGGGTTGCCCTTGGCCACACCAGCGATGAAGTGTTCAAAGCCTTGAAAGCCGTTCAAGCTTTCACCGTACATTTGAATGGTGGGCGTGAGCACATAAAAGCCCAGCGCGGTCAGGCGCTTGGCCAGCTCTTCCTGTGTGATGGTGTTCCAGACTTTGCCCACATGCCGGCCGTTGACAAACGCACCAGGCTGCTCGCCATTGACGGTGTATTGCTGCGGCAGAATCGCAATCGGCTTGGCAGTATCGATCTTGATCGCCGCTACTTCCGCATGCGTCCAGTTCTTGCCGGTGTAGGTGTAATGCACGGTGTAAGCGCCCTGCCCAGCGGTAGTTGCATAACCCGTAGCTGACGTGCTTACAACCGCCTCACCGCTTTGCGTGGGCGGTTTGGGTGCTGCGCAAGCGGCAAGCAATACAGACATGCACAGCACCAGATGTTTTATGTCCAAACCAATCATTTGAAAGACCTCAAGAAAAAAGGGGGCTAAGCCCCCTTAGTGCCCTACTCCCTACTTCGTATTTACTCAAACCGGTAGGACAGTTGCAAGCCCATGGTACGCGGGCGTTGGAAGATTTCACGGGTACCGACGGTGCGGCCAAAGTACGCCGTAGATGCGTAGGAGGTGATAGCGCGCTCACCCGTGAAGTTTTCTACATACACCGTTGCTTCCCAAGCGTCTTTACCGTAGCCAATAGACGCGTCAAACTGTTTGAAGTGGCCATACTGGATGACGTTAGCCGGAGGGTTTTGCGTTTTGGTTCGGTACTGGCCAGACAAGGTGGCGCGCAAATTCGCCCCGTTTTCAAGGAA
>JBJOQV010000419.1:0-2844 GCA_046049785.1 Pseudomonadota bacterium | reverse complement strand
ATCCGGCGCGGCTGCGCGCCTTGCTGCGCTCGCAGCTACGCGGCGACCAGGTGATTGTGGTGTCCAATCGCGAACCTTACATTCACCAATCCACGCCGGACGGAACCATCGTGCAACGCCCAGCGAGCGGCCTGGTTACCGCGGTGGAGCCGGTCATGCGCGCCTGCTCGGGCACCTGGATTGCCCATGGCAGCGGCAGCGCCGATCGTCAAACGGTGGATGCGGATGACCGCGTACGGGTGCCGCCGGGCAAGAACGACTATGTGCTGCGCCGCATCTGGCTCACCGCGCAGGAGGAGCAAGGTTATTACTACGGTTTTGCCAACGAAGGCATGTGGCCGCTATGCCATGTAGCGCATGTGCGTCCGGTATTCCGTGAATCCGACTGGGAGCAATACCGCGCCGTGAACCAGCGCTTTGCCGATGCGGTGGTGCAGGAAGCGCGCAGCGATGATCCGGTGATTCTGGTGCAGGACTATCACTTCGCCTTGCTGCCCGCGATGATCCGCGCCAAGCTGCCGCGCGCCACAATTCTGATGTTCTGGCATATCCCCTGGCCCAACCCGGAATCGTTCGGCATTTGCCCGTGGCGGCGCGAGATTTTGCAAGGCATGCTGGGCAGCACGATTTTGGGGTTTCATACCCGCTTTCACTGCAAGAACTTCATCGAGACGGTGGATCGCTTTCTTGAGGCACGCATCGAGCATGAACATTCCACCATCTCGTTTCAGGAGCGCGAAACGCTGGTGGAGAGTTACCCGATCTCGATTGAATGGCCTACTGATGAAGCCGCCGCGGCGTGGCCCGACATCGCCACCTGCCGCAAAAACGTGTCGGAGCGCCTCAATCTCCCCGCCGACGCCTGCATCGCCGTGGGTGTAGACCGCTTTGACTACACCAAGGGCATTTTGGAGCGGCTGCACGCAGTCGACCGGCTGCTGGAAAAGCACTCCGAATGGATTGGCCGGTTTGTTTTTGTCCAAGTGGCCGCACCTACGCGGGCAACGCTGGAGGAATACCGCTCGTTTCAAGAACGGATCGACCGCGTGACCCAGCGCATCAACGAGCGGTTTGGCCGCCCCGGCTATCAACCGGTGCATCTGCTGGCCTTTCATCATGAACACGATGCAGTGACCGAGCTGTTCCGCGCTGCGGACATCTGCGTAGTCACGAGCCTGCACGATGGCATGAACCTGGTGTGCAAAGAATTTGTCGCCGCCCGTGACGATGAGCGTGGCGTGCTGGTACTCAGCCGCTTTGCCGGCGCCGCGCGCGAGCTGGCCGAGGCGCTGATTGTCAACCCGTATCACGTCGAAGAAACCGCCGACGCACTGCACCGCGCCGCACTCATGCCCGCCGCGGAGCAGCGCGAGCGGATGGCAAGCTTGCGCATGACAGTGCGAGAATTCAATGTATTCCGCTGGGCTGGCCATATGCTGGCCGACGCCGGCCGCACGCGGCTGCGCCAGCGGATTGAAGCGCGCGTGCAGAGTCATCAATCTAACTGACGCAAAGCATATTTTTTTGATATGAAGCACTTGTTTTCACCTGAAGGCGATGCAGCGCTGGCTGTACTCATGGCGCGAGCGCCGCTGCTGGCATTTGATTTTGACGGCACCCTTGCACCGATTGTTTCGCGGCCGGACGAAGCGCGCGTCTCACTGGCGGTGGCACGCCGGCTTGACCGTTTGGGCCGCCTGCTGCCGGTGGCCATTATCACTGGCCGCGCGGTGCAAGATGTGCGCGAGCGCTTGGGTTTTGATCCGCGCTATATCGTCGGCAGCCATGGCGCAGAAGACCCGGCTACCGCGCTGCCTGACGCACACGCTTCAATGTTTGACGGCATCCGCGCCCGCCTGCGCGAGCACATGGACGTGCTCAAGGTTGCCGGCGTCTCCGTTGAAGATAAGCGCAACTCCATCGCGCTGCACTACCGGCTTGCGCGCGACCGCAACCGCGCGCTGGACGTGATCCGTAGCTTGATCGAACGGCTTGAGCCGGGCCTGAAAGCTTTTGGCGGCAAGCTGGTGCTCAATGTGGTTGCCGCAGAAGCGCCAGACAAAGCGCACGCGGTGGCAAACCTCGTACAGCGCAGCAGCGCTTCGCACGCGCTCTTTGTGGGCGATGACGTGAACGATGAACCCGTGTTTGCCCGGCCCGAGCCCAACTGGCTGACCGTGCGCGTGGGCCGCGATGATCCCGCTTCGCGCGCCATGTTTTATTTGGACAGTTCTGCGGAAGTTGCCACGATGCTTGACCGCATGCTCAAGGCGCTGAATCAACCGGCAAACTAAAGAGAACTTCTATTAACCTCCGTTCGCGCCCCGCCTGTCGAAACGCATTTGCGATAAGTCATTGATTGCACTGAAAAGTGAGAGGGCTTCGACAGAGCCTGCCCCCGGCTTGAACGGGGGCTCAGCCCGAACGGTTCGAAGGTTTTTAGAAGCTCCCAAGAGGCTTGTACGCAATATTCATGCGCCTTTTCGAGCAAAAATGGCTCAAAAAGCGCATGAATATTGCGTAGCGCTATACTGCTTTTGCTGCAATATCCGGCGTATCCACCCGCACATCGCCGCACTGCGCGCGGTGCAGCAGCGCGTGGTCCATCAGCACAAGCGCCAAAAACGCCTCGGCAATCGGCGTGGCCCGGATGCCTACGCACGGGTCGTGCCGGCCGGTGGTTTGCACCACGGTCGCTTCGCCCGCCTTGGTCACAGAATTTTTCGGCGAGTGAATCGAGCTGGTTGGCTTAATGGCGATGTTCACCGTGACCGGCTGGCCGTTAGAAATGCCGCCCAGCACGCCGCCGGCGTTGTTGCTGGCAAAACCCTGCGGCGTGAGCTC
>JBJOQV010000418.1:0-5617 GCA_046049785.1 Pseudomonadota bacterium | reverse complement strand
CTGTTCAACAAGGCCAAGTACGACGGCCTGCCGGCCGAGCTCAAGGCCGTCATCGACTACGCGGTGCAGGCGTCCAGCGCCGACATGAGCTGGAAGGCCATCGAGCGCAACAGCAAGGACTACGACGAGCTGAAGAAGGCCGGCGTGAAGTTCTACAAGACCCCCGACAGCGTGCTGCGCGCCCAGCTCGCCGCCTGGGACAAGGTGACCACCGCCAAGTCGGCCGAGCAGCCGATCTTCAAGAAGGTTCTGGAGAGCCAACGCGCCTTTGCCCAGCGTGCCGGCCAGTGGCAGAACGACTATATGGTCGACTTCAAAATGGCTTGGAACCACTACTTCCGCCGTGGTTGATCACGCCTGAGCGGTTGCTACACAAGGCCACCGGCGCCGTAAGGCCGGTGGCCTTAGTATTTCTGAAAGCCCAAAAACCAAATTAGTCCAAGACAATAATATGTGCCTGACATGCGGGCATTGATGCAGGAAGGATTTTTCATATGCAGCGGTTGTTGTTGCTGATCGACCGTATTTCCACTTGGCTCGGGCAGTTGTTTGCCTGGGCCATCGTTGGTCTTACGTTGATGATTTCATGGGAGGTGTTCTCCCGCTACGTACTGAACACGCCGCATGATTGGGCGCTGGATGCGCAGATCATGATGTACGGCACGCTGTTCATGATGGCTGGTGCGTACACACTGGCCAAAAACGGCCATGTGCGCGGCGACGTGTTGTACAGCTTCTTCAGGCCACGCACGCAGGCCACGGTCGATTTGGTGCTTTACTTCCTGTTTTTTCTTCCCGGCATCGTGGCGCTGACCTATGCCGGCTACAACTTTGCGAGCGAGTCGGCTGCGATTCGTGAGAGCACATTCTCCGCAACCCCGCTGCCGGTGTACCCGTTCAAGTTTGTCATTCCGATTGCTGGCGGCATGTTGCTTCTGCAGGGCATTGTGGAAATTGTGCGATGTATCCGCTGCATCCGCGATGGCGAATGGCCCTCGCGCGAGCAAGACGTTGAAGAAGTGGATGTAGAAAAACTCAAGGCCATGGTGCATGTGAAAGACGAAGACATCGCCAGCCTGGACAAATTTGTCGTGCCCAAAGAGGCAAATGCCGAGAGCCGCAAATGAAGATCCGCAAAGAGCTGTGGTTTGGTTTTATTTTGATGGCGCTGATCGTCGCCGGCACGGCCATCATGCTGCTGATGGCACCCAAGATCACCAACGGCCACTTGGGCCTGATGATGCTGGCATTGGTGGTAGTGGCCATCATGCTGGGTTTTCCCACCGCGTTCACGCTAATGGGCATGGGCATGATCTTCACCTTCATCGCCTATGAAGAAAACTGGAGCAAAACGCTCACACTGATGGTGCAGTCGGCCTACAAGGTGATGGGCAACGACGTACTGATTTCGATTCCCCTGTTTGTATTCATGGGCTATCTGGTCGAGCGGGCAAACCTGATTGAAAAGTTGTTTAAAAGCCTACATTTAGCGATGGCGCGCGTACCCGGCTCGTTGGCCGTGGCCACCATCTTTACCTGCGCTGTGTTTGCCACCGCCACCGGCATTGTGGGCGCGGTGGTGACACTGATGGGCTTGCTTGCACTGCCGCAAATGCTGCGCGGGGGTTATGACGTGCGCGTATCTGCGGGCGCGATTACGGCCGGGGGTTGTCTGGGCATATTGATTCCGCCCTCGGTAATGTTGATTGTGTACGGCGCCACTGCTGGCGTGTCGGTGGTGCAGCTCTACGCAGGCGCATTTTTTCCCGGCCTGATGCTGGCGGGCCTGTACGTGGTGTATGTCATTGTGCTGGCCAAACTCAAGCCGCATTTGATGCCACCTTTGTCGATGGAGCAGCGCTTTGTACCGCTGCCGGAGATGACGGCCAAGGTTGCCAGCAATATTTCCAACACCGCACTGCCGGCGCTGTTCGCCGCGCTGCGTGGCAAGCGCAATCTGAATATACCTACCACCTATCTGCTCAAGCAGCTTGGCATTAGCCTGCTGCCGGCGCTGATCTTTGCGCTGACTGCACTGGGCAGCTGGCATCTGAACACCAAGCCAGGCGAGCCCGTGCAGGCAGCGCAAACTGGCGCGCTCAGCACGCCGGGTGGTTTGGCCGAACCCGCGGCAGCCGACGGCGGATTGAAAGAACCCCCAGCCGGCAGCGGCGGCCTGCAAGAGCCGCCTGCCAGTAGTGGTGGCGATGGCGCGCTCAAAGAACCTGGCGCAGCCGCGTCTGTGCTAGCTGAACCGGCAGGTGCGCTGAAAGAACCCGCAGGCGCCTCAGGTGGCCCGCAAGAATCTGCGGCGAGCGGCGGTGTGCAAGAACCGCCAGTGAGCACGGCGAGCGCAGATCAACCCAAAGAACGCAAACCCGCCACGCGCGGTTACTGGATCGGCGTGGGCATTGGCCTCGTGGCGCTCATTGCCTTCTACGCCATCCTCTCCTTTCAGCGGCTGGAAGTATTCAAGATGCTGCTGGCAAGCTTTTTTCCGCTGCTGGTGTTGATCCTCGCGGTGCTTGGCTCGATTGTGTTTGGCCTTGCCACGCCTACCGAGGCGGCAGCGGTTGGCGCATTCGGCGGTTTTTTGCTGGCGATCGCGTACCGGCAATTCAATTGGGGCATGCTGAAAGAATCGGTGTTCCTCACAGCCAAAACCAGTGCCATGGTGTGCTGGCTGTTTGTGGGCAGCGCCATCTTTTCCGCTGCGTTTGCGCTGCTGGGCGGGCAGGAACTGGTGGAGCGCTGGGTGATGTCGATGAACCTGACCAAGACCGAGTTTCTGGTGCTGTCGCAAGTCATCATTTTCATTCTCGGCTGGCCGCTGGAGTGGACTGAGATCATCGTCATCTTCATGCCGATCTTCATTCCGCTGCTGGATAACTTTGGTGTCGATCCGCTGTTCTTTGGTCTGCTGGTCGCATTGAATTTGCAGACCGCATTTTTGAGCCCGCCGGTGGCGATGGCGGCGTTTTATCTGAAGGGCGTGAGCCCGCCGCATGTCACGCTCAACCAAATTTTTGCGGGCATGCTGCCGTTCATGGGCATCCAGGTGATTGCGATTGTGCTGCTCTACATCTTTCCCGAGATTGGCCTGTGGCTGCCCAAGGTGCTGTACGGCAATTAGAAGGGCTTTACGCAATATCCATGCGCCTTTCCAGCCAAAACTGGCCGGGAAGGCGCATCAAATATGCGTCATGGAATCCGCGTTCAGACGTGCGTAACTGGCTTTTTGGTGTCTTCCGTGCGCTTCCACGACAGCACCATCGTCACCGCAAGAATGGTTGCGACAACGCCCAGTGAAACTGCCACCGGAATTTTGTACACATCGATCAGCAGCATCTTCACGCCGATAAACACGAGGATAATCGCCAGCCCGTATTGCAGTAGCGAGAAGCGGTTAGCCAGTTCCGCCAGCATGAAGAACATCGCACGCAAGCCCAGAATCGCAAAGATGTTGGACGTGAGCACGATAAACGGATCGGTCGTGATCGCAAAAATCGCTGGAATGCTGTCCACCGCAAACACCACGTCGATAAAGCCGATCATAAGAATCACGAGCAGCATGGGCGTGGCGATGCGCACACCGTTTTGCACCGTAAAGAATTTCTCGCCGTCGTATTTGTCCGTGACTTTGATGAAGCGCTTGAAAAACTTCAGGATCGGATTGTCATCCAGCGATTTGTCGTCATCATCGCCGTGGCTCCACATCTTCCAGCCGGTGTAGACCAGAAACGCGCCAAAGAAATACAAAATCCAGTGGAATTTTTCAATCAGGATCGCACCGATCAAGATCATCACCGTGCGCAGCACAATCGCTGCAATGATGCCGATGGTCAGCGCGCGCTTTTGAAACTCCGGCGGCACCGCAAAGTAGGTAAAAATCATCAAGAAGACAAACAGGTTGTCTACCGCCAGCGACTTTTCAATCAAGTAGCCAGTCAAAAACTCCATCGATTTTTCATTGGCCACCTCGCGGCCCACCGATCCGTCCAGGTAAAACCACAGCGCGGCGTTGAAGGCGAATGAGAGCGCCACCCAGATCAGCGACCAGATTGCCGCTTCGCGAAACGTCACCCGGTGCGGGCCTTGGTTTTTCAGCGCAACAAAGTCAACGATGAGTGCAACGATCACGAGCGCGACAAACACGCTCCACAGCATCGGATTACCGATTTGGTCCATGGTGTTTTGGCTTTCTTTGGGCAAGTAAATAACGCAGCGCATTCACGCTTTAAGCGGTCACACACTGGTTGAAGGTCTTGCCCACGTCGCGCACATGGCGGGAACCATCTGCAAAGCTGCGCGCGATGAAAAATGCTTGCGGCGGCTGGCGTGAATGACGTCTTGCGGACCGGGCAGCCCTTTCAGGCAACCGTATTGACGGCCCAACAGCGTTTGGAGCTACTCCCCTTCAACCCTCTCATTACAACCGATCACAGGGTTTGCGTGGCAGTGATTTCCGTGCGGGGTTTCCCGTAGATAAGCCCGAAAGCTGCTGTCATCCCGGCGCAGGCCGGGATACAGTTCTTTCCAGATACTTGGATTTGCAACTCCATTGGATCCCGGCCTGCGCCGGGACGACGCGACCAGCAAATTTCATCCGTTGTGAGCCGGCCGCTCACCTGCCAACTGCGCGAGCAACTGCTGCCGGTACTGCTGCAAAGACAGGGAATCACCGCGCATACTCTCTTGCAATAGCCGCAGCTTTAGCGCCGCGCGGCGGTCTTTGCTTTCTGCATCCAGCTCGCCATACACCTGCGCTTCAAGCTGCGTAATGTCTTGAATTTGCTGCAGCTCCTCCGGCAAATACCCGGCGTTTTTCAGCACGCGGTACGCCATCCGCAGTTCCGCCGGCAGATGCGCATCCTCACCCAAATCCAGCGGCTTGCCTGCGCCGGGCAGATTGTCAAAATCCCCGCGCGCAGTTGCCTGGCGAATATGCTCTTCAATCAGATCATCGGCGGTGGAAAGGGGCATTGCGTCTCTCCTTGCGGAAGTCCGTTCAGAATAGTGCAGAGCGGCGCGCCTTGCATGCGGCACGTTTGCGCATGCGTATAGAAAGAGAGTACGCAATATCCATGCGGTTTTTCGGCCTATTTTGGCTCAAAAGGCGCATGGATATTGCGTAGAGACTCCTCCCTCGCTTGCGGGAGAGATTGGAGGGGGTGGTGCGTTGGCGCTTGGTTAGCTTTCGAAGGTTGCACCCCCCCCAACCCTCCCCCCAGAGCGGGGAGGGGATTTACGCTGCCGCCACCGACGCATTCCGCAGCTTGATATGCAGCTCCCTTAACTGCTTCTCATCCACCGGACTCGGCGCTTGCGTCAGCAAGCACTGCGCGCGCTGCGTTTTCGGGAAGGCGATCACGTCGCGGATGCTGTCTGCGCCGGTCATGAGCATGATGAAGCGGTCCAGCCCGATGGCGATGCCGCCGTGCGGGGGCGCGCCGTATTGCAGCGCGTCGAGCAGGAACCCGAACTTGGCCTGTGCTTCGCCCGGCCCGATCGCGAGCGCCCGGAAGACTTTCTGCTGGACGTCAGCCCGGTGGATGCGCACGGACCCGCCGCCAATCTCCCAGCCGTTCAGCACGATGTCGTGCGCCTTGGCGCGCGC
>JBJOQV010000417.1:0-3633 GCA_046049785.1 Pseudomonadota bacterium | reverse complement strand
CGGCAAAGTGGAACTTGCGGAAATTTCCGGCTCCGACACTTTTGTACACGTAGCGACCGTGATCGGCGAACTGGTGGCGCAATTCACCGGCGTGCACTTTTTCGAGCTAGGGCAGAATGTGACGCTGTATGTGAACCCGGCGCAGTTTTTTGTGTTTGAAGAGTCGGGTGCCTTGCTGCTGGCGCCTGCCCGCGAGACCGAGCCGAGGATCTGAACCATGGCGCGTATTGATCTTGACTTGGCGCACTCGTACCGGCCCAATCCGCAAAAACCGGAAGACTATGCGCTGCTGCCGCTGAAAATGAGCTTTGAGGATGGCGGTGCGTATGCATTGCTGGGGCCGTCTGGCTGTGGCAAGACGACGATGCTCAACATCATTTCGGGCCTTGTGACGCCTTCGCAGGGCAGCGTGAAATTTGGCGGCAAGGATGTGACGCGGCTGTCGCCGCAAGAGCGCAATATTGCGCAGGTGTTTCAGTTTCCGGTCGTGTACGACACGATGACGGTTGCGGACAATTTGGCGTTTCCGCTGCGCAATCGCGGCGTGCCCGAGGCGCAGGTCAAGACGCGCGTCGGGCAGATTGCCGAGATGCTGGAGCTTTCCGGCGAACTGAATCAGCGCGCCGCAGGCTTGACCGCCGATGCCAAACAAAAAATCTCGCTGGGCCGCGGTCTTGTGCGCAGCGATGTGTCGGCGGTGCTGTTTGATGAACCGTTGACGGTGATCGATCCACATCTAAAGTGGCAGTTGCGGCGCAAGCTCAAGCAGATTCATCATGAACTCAAACTCACGCTGATCTATGTGACGCACGATCAGGTCGAAGCCCTGACTTTTGCACAGCAGGTTGTGGTGATGACGCGCGGCAAAGCGGTGCAGATCGGCTCGGCCGATGCCCTGTTTGAAAGGCCGCAGCATACGTTTGTGGGCCACTTTATCGGCTCGCCTGGCATGAACTTTTTGCCTGCGCATTGGCGCGATGGGAGTTTGCAAGTAGCAGGTCACTCGGTTACGGTGCCGGCCAATCAAACGCTGGCAAACACTGGCGCGGACGAGGTCACGCTGGGCATCCGGCCAGAGTATGTGTCGTTGGCTGTGCAAAACGCGCCCGGCGCTTTGCCGGTCAAGATTGCGCAGGCGCAGGACATTGGCACGTACTGGATGCTGGCAGGCACCATCGGTTCACACATCGTGCGCGCCAAGTTGCCGGTGGATCAGCATGTACCCAAAGCCGGCGAGGATGCGTGGTTCAGCGTGATCGGACAGCACACCTGCTTTTACAAGAACGAGGAGCTGATTGCATGAGTGTGACTCAAAAGCCGGTCAATCAGCGGGCGTGGCTGCTGGTGCTGCCAGTGATCATCTGCGTGGCGTTCTCAGCCATTTTGCCGCTGATGACGGTGGTGAATTATTCGGTGCAGGACATTATTTCACCCGAGCGGCGTGTCTACGTGGGCACAGAGTGGTTCACCAAAGTAATGCGCGATGACGATCTGCATGCGGCGCTGTGGCGGCAGATTCAGTTCTCGCTCGCGGTGCTGTTGATTGAGATTCCGCTGGGCATCATGCTGGCGCTGTCGATGCCTTCCAAAGGCTGGAAGGCGTCTGCGGTGCTGGTGATTGTCGCGTTGTCTCTGTTGATTCCGTGGAACGTCGTGGGCACGATCTGGCAGATTTTCGGCCGCTCCGACATTGGTCTACTGGGCGCGGCGCTGCAAGGGCTAGGCTTTAACTACAGCTACACCGGCAATGCCACGCATGCATGGCTCACCGTCTTGATCATGGACGTGTGGCACTGGACGCCGCTGGTCGCGCTGTTGTGCTATGCCGGCCTACGCGCTATACCGGATGCGTACTATCAGGCTGCGCGCATTGACGGCGCAAGCAAGTTTGCGGTGTTTCGTTATATTCAATTGCCCAAACTGCGCGGCGTACTGATGATCGCGGTGCTCTTGCGCTTTATGGACAGCTTCATGATCTATACCGAGCCGTTTGTACTCACAGGCGGCGGGCCGGGTAATGCCACCACATTCCTGAGCCAATATCTCACGCAAAAAGCGGTGGGGCAGTTTGATCTGGGGCCCGCTGCGGCGTTCTCGCTGATCTACTTTCTCATCATCCTGCTGCTGTGCTTCATCCTTTACAACTGGATGCAGCGCGTAGGCACTGACCAAGAAGTGGAGGTCAAATGAACACCGGCCGCTTCCAGAAACGCACGCTCTTCCTGATTGCGTACCTGCTGTTTGCCATTTTGCCGATTTACTGGATGGTGAACATGTCGTTCAAGACCAATGAGGAGATTCTGTCCAGCTTCTCCCTGTGGCCAAACGCGTTTACCTGGGCGAACTACCGCACCATCTTCACCGATCCGTCCTGGTATTCGGGCTATATCAACTCACTTATCTATGTGGCCATCAACACGGTGATTTCAGTGACGGTGGCACTGCCGGCGGCGTACGCGTTTTCACGCTACCAGTTCATTGGCGACAAGCATGTATTCTTTTGGCTCCTCACCAACCGTATGACGCCGCCCGCAATCTTTCTGCTGCCGTTTTTTCAGCTCTACACCACCGTCGGTTTGATGGACACGCATCTTGCCGTGGCGCTGGCGCATCTGGTGTTTAACGTGCCGCTGGCCGTGTGGATTCTGGAAGGGTTTATGAGCGGTGTGCCGCGCGAGATCGATGAAACGGCCTATATCGACGGCTATTCGTTTCCCAAGTTCTTCATCAAGATCTTTTTGCCGCTGATCAAGGCAGGCGTCGGTGTTGCAGCATTTTTCTGCTTTATGTTCAGCTGGGTAGAGTTGCTTTTAGCGCGCACTCTCACCAGCGTGAACGCCAAACCGATTGTGGCGACGATGACGCGCACGGTATCGGCCTCCGGCATGGACTGGGCCGTTCTGGCTGCTGCGGGGGTGCTCACCATTATTCCCGGCGCCATTGTGATTTGGTTTGTTAGAGACTACATTGCCAAGGGCTTTGCCATGGGGAGGGTATAGGCATGCTCAGCTGGATGGTCTGGACAACACCGGTTGCGGTGTTCTTCACCTGCATCGTCCTGATGCTGATTGGTATGACTGTGTGGGAGATCAAATCACCCACGGTCATGCGCAAAGGTCTTTTGCCGATTGCGACCACGCGGGGTGACCGTCTGTTCATCGGTTTGCTGGTCGCGGCCTATATCAATCTCGCGTTTGTCGGCTTGTCAGGCAAGTTTGCGCGCTGGTTCTCGCTTGAGCAAGACCCCAGCGTATGGATCAGCTTTGCCCTTTCGATGATTGTTCTTGCGATCATCATGCGAAAAGGATAGTCAAAGAATTTTCGGATTCGGCCCGATGCTTCCCCGGGGCCGTGGAGATAAGAAAAACCGCAGCGGGGAGGCGGATGATGCACAGGAGATGAATCATGAAGTTGCGCTATACAGCGTTTGCTGCCGCGGCCATATTGGCGCTGGCCGCTTGCGGAAAAAAGGAAGAAAAGCCGGCCGCGCCGGCGGCAGGTGCGCAGGCGCCGGCTGCTGCTGCAGCACCTTCAACAGATGCGGCCAAGAAATGGATTGATAGCGAGTTTCAGCCATCGACGCTGAGCAAGGATCAGCAGGCTGCCGAACTCAAGTGGTTTGCCGACGCGGCG
>JBJOQV010000416.1:0-3048 GCA_046049785.1 Pseudomonadota bacterium | reverse complement strand
GGCTTGAGTGAGTTTCAGATTCTGTTCAAACACATTTTGCGCAATGCGCTGATTCCTATCATCACCAACGCGGGCTCTTATTTGCCCTATGTTTTCATGGGCAGCCTGGTGGTGGAAAGCTTCTTTGGCATTCCCGGTCTGGGTAGCTATGTGATCGATGCCATTGGCGGGCAGGATTTTGCGATTGTGCGCTCGATGGTGTTTATCGGCAGCGTGCTCTATATCGCAAGTTACATTTTGATCGACATTCTCTACACGTTTGCGGATCCGCGCGTGCGGCTCGCCTAGGCGCTCAATCATGCCCAAAATTGTTCTGCTCTGGACTGATATTGTCATCTGGCTGATGGTGGCTGGCGCGATCTGGTACACATTTCACGTGCGCCGCAGCCCCAACTTGCGGGCCTCCTGGCGCAAGGTGGCGCAAGACGCGCCGGCGATGTGCGCGAGTGTTGTTCTGGCCGTGTTTGTGGTGATTGCGCTGCTGGATTCGATTCACTTCCGGCCCTTGCTGCCGCCAGCACCCGGCGCACCGGCCAATGCGGCCGTGGCCTACGCCGCCAAGACTGAGAGTCTGCTGGACGTGCTGCTGGCACGCCAGATTGCCATGCGTGAAAGAAGCTATTCGTTGCCGCTGGCGATCTATGGGTTTCAAAAGGAATCTGAAGATGTTGGCGGCAAGGTGGAGCGCACCTTTCCGCGTCTTGCGCATGGCGGCGCGCATCTGAAAAACCCGCAGCAGGAATGGGGCCGCGATATTGCATCGCGTACCACCGCCGGCTTGGTGGGCGGCGCGCTGGCCGCAATGTTGCTGGCTGCGTTTGTTGCCAGCGCATTGGCGCGTAAAAGCGGCGTGTCGTTGCCGCATGCGTGGCGCTTGATCTCAAGCAACCATACCGATTTGCCGCTGCGCGCCATGCTGATTACCGCAACGATCTTGCTGTTGCTGGCCGGCCCGGTCATTGCGCTTGGCGCTCACTACCACGTGCTGGGCACAGACCGCACCGGCAACAACATTTTGTATCAAGCGCTCAAAAGCATTCGCACCGCGTTTGTGATTGGCAGTATCACCACCGTGGCCACACTGCCGTTTGCGGTGGTGCTGGGCGTGATGGCGGGCTATTTTCGCGGCTGGGTAGATGATGTGATTCAGTACATCTACACCACGCTGTCGTCTGTGCCCAACGTGCTGTTGATTGCCGCGTGCGTGCTGATGGTGCAGGTGTGGATTGACAAGAACCCCGAGTTTTTCCAGACCAGTCTTGAGCGCGCAGACGCAAAGTTGTTCTTGCTGTGCATCGTACTAGGCCTGACGAGCTGGGCGCTGTTGTGCCGCCTGGTGCGCGGCGAGGTGATGAAGCTGCGTGAGCTTGATTACGTGCAGGCCGCGGCCGCGTTTGGCGTGAGCCACTGGCGCATCATGGCGCGGCATATTTTTCCCAATGTGGCGCATCTGGTGTTGATCAGCACCGTGCTCGCGTTTTCTGATCTGGTGCTGTACGAAGCGGTGCTGTCCTACATCGGCGTGGGTGTTGACCCAAGCATGAACAGCTTTGGCGGCATGATCAACCTCGCGCGCAGCGAGATGAGCCGCGACCCGGTGGTGTGGTGGAGCTTTTTGGCCGCCTTCTTTTTTATGGTGACTTTGGTGCTGGCCGCCAATCTGGTGGCCGATGCGGTGCAGCAGGCGTTTGATCCACGCGTGCGCAAGTTCCGCGTGCGGCGCAAGCCGCTTGCCGCCGCAGCAGGAGCGCGCAGCGTATGAAACCCATTCACGTGACAAAAATTCAAAATAGACTACGCAATATCCATGCGGGTTTTGAGGAAAAAGTGGCTGAAAAAGCGCATGAATACTGCGTAGAGCATGTTTTATCTTGCCCAAAAAACCGGCTTTCAAGGAGCAAACATGCTGCTTGAAGCCAAAGATCTCAAGGTCGAGCTGGATAGTGAGTCCGGCATTGTGCGCGCGGTGGATGGCGTGCGCTTTGCCATCGCCAAAGGGCAGACGTTTGCGCTAGTAGGCGAATCCGGCTGCGGCAAGAGCATGACCGCGCTCGCGCTGATGCGCCTGCTGCCAGAGAACGGCCGTATCACGCACGGCCAGACGCTGCTGGATGGCCACCATGACCTGAATGCGTTGCCAGAATCCGCCATGCGCGCCGAGCGTGGCGGGCGCGTAGGCATGATCTTTCAAGAGCCGGGCACGAGCTTGAACCCGGTGCTGCGCGTGGGCGAACAAATCGTTGAGACGATTGAAACGCATACGCCGCTGCGCGGTGAATCGGCGCGCGCCAAAGCACTTGACTGGCTCAAGCGCGTAGGTATCCCCAATGCGGAGCGTCGCATTGACGACTACCCGTTTCAACTCTCGGGCGGGCAAAAGCAGCGCGTAATGATCGCCATTGCGCTATCGGCCGAGCCAGATATTCTGATTGCCGATGAGCCGACCACAGCGCTGGATGTCACCATCCAGGCGCAGATTCTTGATTTGCTCAAACAGCTGCAGCAAGAGCAGGGCATGGCCATGCTGCTGATCACGCACGATTTGGCCGTGGTTCAGCAAATGGCGCACACCGTTGCGCTGATGTATGCCGGCGAAATTGTTGAGTTAGCCACTGCCGCCGAGTTTTTTGGCAAGCCACTGCATCCTTACGCTGCCAAACTGTTTGCCGCATTGCCTGATGCGCGGCGGCGCGGCGAGCAGCTCGCCGCCAT
This sequence comes from Pseudomonadota bacterium, assembly GCA_046049785.1. Classification (GTDB taxonomy): domain Bacteria; phylum Pseudomonadota; class Gammaproteobacteria; order Burkholderiales; family Burkholderiaceae_C; genus JBJOQV01. Next base: position 336 of record JBJOQV010000416.1, on the reverse strand, counting down.
CCGCGGCACTGTGCCCGCGCTCACCAAAGAATTTACGCAATGCCGCTTTGTTGACCGCTGCGACCGCGCGTTTGATGCCTGCAAAGCCGCCCCGCCGCCGCTGCGCGAAATTGGCGCTGGGCATTGGGTGCGCTGTGAGCTGTATCGAGATGGGCTGGCGGGGCAGCAGCCACAATCGCTGCCTGCTGCTGCAGAACCCTCTCCCGCCGTCCAATCCCCTCTCCCCGCCGGGGAGAGGGTTAGGGTGAGGGGCGAATCCCCGCAAGATGCAAGTGCCGCAAAGAATTCCCTGCTCGAAGTTACCGACCTCAAAGTCCACTACCCCATCCGCGCGGG
>JBJOQV010000415.1:0-3725 GCA_046049785.1 Pseudomonadota bacterium | reverse complement strand
TGATTGCCCTGCGCGCGCGCCTGCGCCTGCGCTGCATCTAGTTGCGCCTGGGCGGCGCGCAGCTGCGTTTGCGCCTGCTCAATGCGTGATTCACTGACAAAATTTTGCGCCGCCAATGACTGCGTGCGCTTTAGGTCGCTTTGCGCGAGTTCGAAATTGGCGCGTGCAGAGGCAACCTGCGCCTGCGCAGCCGTGGCGGCCAGACTCAAGTCCTGCGCATCCAATCTTGCCAGAGGCTGCCCCACCTTCACCGTGCTACCTACATCCACCAGGCGCTGCGTGATCTTGCCCGGCACGCGAAAGGACAGCCGTGACTCAAACCGCGGCCGCACTTCTGCGGCGTAGCTGGACGCGGCGTGCACATCCGAAACCCCCACCGTCATGGTGCGCACCGGCCGCACATCTTCATCAGCCACCGGCGCGGCCTTGGAGCACGCGGCGAGCACGGCGGCGGTGCCAAGCAGCAGTGCGGCGCGGGCGAATCGATGCGTTTGATCAAACAAGGAAGTAGGCAGTTTTGCGACAACGGCAGACATGTTCAAAATGCTCCGAATCAAGCGGTTCAGCAGGCAAGCCATGCAGAAAGAGAGGAAAACGGGTAGAAAAAATGTAACAAATAACTGACCAGTCAGTAATTTAATGAGAATGTTGCGCAGCGTCAAGCTGCCCAATCGGACATGGTGGCAGCCAATCGGTGCGGTCTTGCACGGCACTCAGTGGCAGGAAAACGCGTATTCACCAGCGTCTGCAACAGCTTTACGCAATATTCATGCGGGTTCTCAGCCAATAATGGCTCAAAACCCGCATCAATATTGCGTAGTATGTTTTAAAAGGCGTTCAACGCGGAGACGCGGACGGCACGGAGGTTTACGAGGCTTACTCTGCGCACTGCGCGTCTCCGCGTTGAACGCTATTGGGTCAAGACCCGTGACGCGTTCGCGCAATATCCACGGGCATTTCCAGCCATTTTTGCCTCAAAAGGCTTATGGATATTGCGTTCTCACTTTTCACGCAGGCGCATCACTCAGCAGTTGCGACATCAGCGTGCGAACCACATCCAGCGCGGGCGCAGCGGTGCGCCGCCGCAGCGTCACCAAACCAAAGCGCGCGGTGGCGGCAAGCGCAGGCTGCATTTTGAGTTCAACCAGATCGGGCGCGGCAGCGCGAATCGCCAGCAACACAGCGTCGCTTTGCCGCGCGACTTCAACCAGGCTGTGAATCTCTTCGCACCGCAGCGTCACGCACACGCTTGGATGGGCACGCGGACCGTAGCGCTCCACTAGCACCCGCGCGACTTCATCGGAAAGCGGCGTGGACGCAACCGGGTACCGCAGCACATCGTCAAACTGCGTGCCGCCGCGGCGCCGCGCCAGCGGATGACCGCGGCGCACCATGAAGGCGCCTTTCATTTCGTGCAGAAATTGCGCGTTCAGGTCTGGCGCGGGACGCAGAGAACGCGCGTCCACCACCAGGGCGTCCAGCGCGCGCTCGCGCAGTGCCTGCACCAGCAGATCAGTGCCGGCACGCGCAATCTCCACCCGCAGCCGGGGCCGCTCCTGCGCCATTTTCAGCAGTAGCGGCGTCATCAGCATCGCTCCGGGGCCGGAACCCATGCCAATCCGCAGCACGCCTTGCTGCCCGTCGCCAGCGAGCTGGCCGCTGTCACGCAGATCATCAGCGGCCAGAACAAGTTCGCGCGCCCGCTCTACGGTGTCACGCCCGAAGGGGGTGAGTTCGCTGTGCCGGCCGATCCGGTCAAACAGCGGCTGACCAAGCTCGTCTTCCAGCGCACGGATGCTGCGGCTTAAGGCCGGCTGAGTCAAAAACAGCGCATTTGCAGACTTGCTGAACGAGCCGGTCTGGGCCAGTGAGATCAGGTGCCGCAATTGAACAAGCGTCATGGCGTAAGGCCCTCGTAACTATGCATTGAACTCATCATAATAGAGATTCCAATGCATTGGACTTTTGCCCGGCCAGTTCCTACATTGGGGCGGTCTCTCCACCCAAAAGCCCGCCCTACCCTTTACTTTCAAAGGAGTATCCATGCCCAAGTTCAATTTCGCCCGTTCGCTGGCATTGCTGGCCGGTCTTTTGTTCAGCGCCGGTGCGGCGATCGCGCAGGGCTACCCGGCCAAACCGGTGAACCTGATGGTGCCGTATCCGGCCGGCGGTCCATCGGATGCGATTGCCCGCATTGTGAACAATGCGCTGGCCAAGGAACTGGGCCAGCCGGTCTTGGTGGAAAACCTGGGCGGAGTGAGTGGAGCGCTGGCGGCGCAAAAGGTGCTGGCCGCGCCCTCTGATGGTTACTACATTTTCCAGGGTTCGCCCAACGAGGTCATCCTCTCGCCGCTGGCCAATGCCGCGGTAAAGCTCAAAACCGAAGACTTTCGCCTAGTGCATCCAGTCGCCGACGCGGTGATGGTATTTGTGACGCGCAAGGATCTGCCTGTTAACAGCGTGGATGAGCTGATCGCACTAGCGCGCAAGTCAGCCGACAAGCCGCTGACCTACGGCAGCGTAGGCATAGGTTCGCTCTACCACCTGATTCTTGAAAACGTGCAAGCTGCGACCGGCGTCAAGCTGGCGCACGTGCCGTACAAGGGCAACGCACCGCTGCTGCAAGACCTGGGCGGCGGCCAGGTTGATTTTGCCGTGCTGGTGTACAGCGCCGGCATGGGGGCGCTGGCCGATCAGGGCCGGTTGAAAGTGATCGGCCAGCTCGGCGCGCAGCGCTCGGAACTGCTCAAGAACGTGCCCACCGTGAGCGAAGGCCAGGCACTGAAGAATTTTTCTTACAAAATATGGACCGGCTTCATGGTGCCCAAGAGCACGCCGGAAGAGATCGTGACGCGCCTGCACGCCGCCATTGGCAAAACCCTGCAAGACCCTGCCGTGCGCACGCAATTGGCCGCGCAAACGCAGGTGGTATCCGCGCCGGCAACGCTAGCAGAGTCGGCCAAGTTCTTTGAGGCCGAAACCACGCGCTACCGCGCCATCGCCAAACAGATCAACCTGCAGCCACAGTAAGCGGCAAGCCTGCCATGACCTACCTGCTGGACGCCATGCGTGCCCAGACTGGCGAGTTCGTCAGCCTGCGCCGCGACATCCACCGCCACCCCGAGCTGGCGTTTGAAGAGCATCGCACTGCGGCCCTGGTTGCAGAGAAGCTTGAAGCCTTTGGCTATTCAGTTGCACGTGGTATTGGTGGCACAGGCGTTGTTGGCACTCTCGTACGCGGCAGTAGCCCAAAGCGTCTGGGCATCCGCGCCGACATGGACGCGCTGCCGATTGACGAAGCCACCGGCGTGCAGTGGTCAAGCAGCCATCGCGGTGTGATGCACGCCTGCGGGCATGACGGCCATACGGCCATGCTGCTGGCCGCCGCGCACCGCCTGGCGGAAGAAGGCGGCTTTGACGGCACGCTGCATCTGATCTTTCAGCCCGCTGAAGAAGGCGGTGGCGGTGCGCTGCGCATGATGGCTGACGGTTTGTTCGAGCGCTTCCCGTGCGACGCGGTGTTTGCCATGCACAACATGCCCGGCGTTACGCAAGGCCGCCTGGTGCTGCGCGAAGGCGCGGCCATGGCCTCATCGGACTACGCCACCATCACCCTCACCGGCGTTGGTGGGCACGGCGCGATGCCGCACCGCGCGGCCGATCCGATTGTTGCGGCAGCCAGCATCGTAATGGCGCTGCAGACGATTGTTGCGCGCAATATCGAT